>CAMLLE010000374.1 GCA_946480555.1 uncultured Verrucomicrobia subdivision 3 bacterium | reverse complement strand
GACGATCGCATTCATCATGAGCTATCTGCCGCCCGAAAAGGCATGCCAGATTTTCAATCTCGTCCGTCAGGAACAACGCGATCAAATCGTGGAACGCCTCGCCACGCTGGCGCCAACGCCAGTCGAAGTGGCGGAAAAGGTTGTTGACGTTCTGACCGCAAAGCTTGGCATCAAGCAGACGCGCGCATTTTCGCAAACGGGCGGTGTCACCGCCGCCGCGGATTTGCTCAATTCCATCGACAAGACCGTCAGCCGCTCGCTGCTCACCACAATCGAGGAACGCAACCCGGACCTTTGCCAGTCGATCCGCAAAAAGATGTTCACCTTCGAAGATTTGCTGCTGCTCAACAGCCAGACGATCCAGCGCATCATGCGCGACATCGACATGCGCGACCTCTCGATGGCGCTCAAGAAAGCCACCGAACCGCTCAAGAAACTCATGCTCTCGAACATCTCCCGCCGCGCCGCCGAGGCGGTGCAGGAAGAAATGGAAATGCTCGGGCACGTGAAACTGCGCGATGTCGAAGCGGCGCAATTCCGCATCATCGACGCCGTTCGCAAGCTCGAAGGCGAAGGCGAAATCGACCTCGATGAATCCCGCCAGTCCGCGGAGTATGAAATCGCTTAAGACCATCACGCTTTCCGCGCCGATTCGCGACGTGCGACTGGTTTCGCCCAATTCCAAGGCGGAACTGGAGGCGCGCGTGCGTGAAGCGGAAGCCGCCGCTTACGAGCGCGGCCGGCGCGATGCGGAAAAGGCCTTGAGCACCCAACTGATGCAGCAGCGCACTGAATTGCTGGAACTGCAGCAGGGCATTTTCACTTCGCTTCGCAATGCCATTCCCCAGCTGGTGCAGGAATCTGAGAAAACGTTGATTGAGCTCGCGTTCGAAGTCGCGCAGAAGATCGTTGCTGGAATGCCGATCTCCGCCGAACTGGTTGAAGCGACCGTTCGCGAGGCGATCAGTGAAATCGAACACAAGAGCGATCTCACGGTTCAACTGAACCCTGAGGATTTCTCCCTGCTGAAGAAGCACAACTCCCCGGCACTCGATGCCCTGCCCGGCGCCGATTCTCTTCGGTTTACCACCGCGGCGGAGATCGGCCGAGGCGGCTGCATCGTCGTGACGAAGTTCGGCGTGCTCGACGCGCGGCGCGAAACCAAGATCGAACAGCTCCGGAAGTCGCTCGCATGAATTCCCTCCCCTGCTCCAACAACCGGCTCAGCTCCGTGCTCAACCGCGTTCGCCAGGCGCGAGTCACGGAAACCTGCGGCCGCGTCGTGCAAGTGATCGGGCTCGTGATCGAATCGGAAGGACCGCTGGCCGCCGTGGGCGAAGTGGTTCGCATCGAATCCGCGCGCCACGACGGTTTCACGCTGGCCGAAGTGGTTGGTTTCCGAAATCACAATTTGCTCCTGATGCCGCTCGGTGAATTGCACGGCATCCATCCGGGCAGCGAAGTTTACGCGACCGGCAGCGACATGCGCGTCGCAGTCGGCAACCAGCTCAAAGGCCGCATTCTCGATGGACTCGGCAAACCGCTCGATCAGCTCGGTCCTATTGCTTCCGAGCAAACCGTCGGACTGAACCTGCTTCCGCCACATCCGCTCAAACGCCAGCGGATCAAGGACGTTTTCCAGACCGGCATCAAAGCGATCGACACTTTCACACCGTGCGGCCGCGGCCAACGCATGGGTATTTTCGCCGGCAGCGGTGTCGGCAAATCCACTTTGCTCGGCATGATG
The DNA here is from genome assembly GCA_946480555.1 of uncultured Verrucomicrobia subdivision 3 bacterium. Next base: position 2,582 of record CAMLLE010000374.1, on the reverse strand, counting down.
GCGTCGCACGCGGAAGCGGACGTGAACGTTATTGCGCTGATCGGCGAACGTGGCCGCGAAGTTCGCGAATTCCTTGAGCGCGACCTCGACGAAGTGGGCCGCAAGAAGTCCGTGGTCATCGTCGCCACTTCCAATGAACCGGCGCTGCATCGCGTCAAAGGCGCGTTCCTGGCTATGGCGATTGCGGAATACTTCCGCGATGCCGGCCAGAGCGTTTTGCTGATGATGGATTCCGTGACGCGCTTTGCGATGGCGCAACGCGAGATTGGCCTGGCCGTGGGCGAACCGCCCGCGACGCGCGGCTACACGCCGTCGGTTTTTTCAATGCTGCCGCAGCTGCTTGAGCGCGCCGGAACCGGCGAACGCGGCGCGATCACCGGTTTGTTCACCGTCCTCGTCGAAGGCGATGACATGAACGATCCGATCGCCGATGCCGTGCGTTCAATCCTCGACGGCCACATCGTCCTCACGCGCGAACTGGCGACACGGAATCATTATCCCGCCGTTGACGTGCTGGAAAGCGTCAGCCGTCTGACGCGCGATTTGCTGGCGACGCCGCAGTTGAATCTGGCCGCCGCCGCGCGCGAGCACATGGCGACGTATCGCAAGAACCAGGATTTGATCAACATCGGCGCCTACCCCGCCGGCAGCAGTGCGCCGATTGATCAGGCGATTGCGTTGCACGAACCCATCAACCGATTTCTGCGCCAGGGTGTGACCGAAGGCTTTCCCGCTGCGAAAAGCTGGGAACTGCTGGCGCAAACGCTCTCAACTCCGAAACCGGTCGTCCCCGCGGCCAAAACCCCCGTCCGATAAAGTATGAAGCCCTCCCACTCCAAAGGCTCCACCCGCGCGAAAGCGAAGGAGAACAGCCGTCCAAATCCGGAACTCGCCGTCCGCCGCTGCGAAGAAGCTGCCGCGCAAATGAAGCTCGCCAGCGAGGAACTGGCCGCTTGCTGGACCGCGCTGACGATTGAAATCTCAAACGGCGCATCGCCCACCGATCTGTTGCGCCGTCGCGCCTGGTGCAACGTTCTCGAACTGCGCCTGCGCGAACGCACCGCCGCGTTGGAAGCGGCCCGCAAGGAACTCGACGCGGTCTGGAAAAATGTGCTGAGCCGCGCCCGCAAGCACGATCTCACACACCGAAGCCAGCAGGACAACGTCGCCGAGAATCTCTTTGCGCAAAGCTGGACGTTGTTGCTGCAGCCCAAGGCGCCCGCGTTGAACGCCGTCGAAACCACTCTCTGATCATGAAACCGTTTCGCTTTTCATTGCAGCCGATCCGCGTGTTGCGCGAGCAGAAGGAGCAGAAGGCTCAGCAGGCATTCAGCAAAGCGATGCGGCTTTACGACGACGCGGCTTTTCAATTGAAGACCGCGAGCGAGGAATTGCTCGCCGGCTGGAATGCGTTTCGACAGGAAACCTCGACGGGCGTGGACGCGATGCAACTCACCCGCACGCGCGCCTGGTGCAATCTTCTGGAACTGCGTCAGAAGGAGCGCGCCGAAGCCGTGCAGCGCGCCAAGAAGGCGATGGAAGCGTCTATGCGCGAGATGATGGTGGCAACTCGTGACCGCGAGGCGATTGACAATTACCGCGACAAGCGCAAGGCCGCTTACGACCTGGACGTGCAGCGCGAGGAACAGAAAGCGCTGGATGAGCTCGGCCTTCGCCGCGTGAGCCTGACGACGGATTCGCGGCGCGCAGGAATTTTATGACCCGCATTCTTCAATCCTCCTGGTTTACCGCCCTCGTTGGCGCGCTCCTGTATCTGGGCGTGACGGTTGTGCTGATGAGCCCTTCGAAATTTGAAGGCGCGCAGATGGCGCATCAGGGAGAGGAAAAACCGGTGAAATCGGCTGACGACGATCCTTCCTGGCGCTTTCGAAATCCCGAGATGGAGCAGTGGGTGGCGGAATTGAAGCGCGAAAAGGAGGCGTTGCAGTTGCGCGAACAGCAGTTGCAGGAACTGGCCGCCCGGCTGGAGGCGGAACGCAAGGAGCTGAATGCGATCACGCAAACGGTTTACCAACTGCAGGCGGAGTTCGATCGGAACGTCGTCCGGATCAAGGATCAGGAAGTGGATAATTTGAAACGCCAGGTGCGGGTGTTTTCGAACATGAGCGTGGACGCCGTCGCCGCCGTCGTCAGCGAAATGGCGGAGGACGAAGCGGTGAAAATCCTGTTCCTGATGAAAGCAGACCAGGCGAGCGAAGTTCTCCAGACACTTGCCGGGATGGGCAGGGCTGAATCCAAACGAGCGGCGATTCTGACGGAAAAGATCCGGCGCACATTGCCGCCGGAACCGAAGACGGCTCGGGCGAGAGCGTCGTGATCGAACGAATGTTGAATCACCGTACAAACGAGATGCCCGAAAGAAGCATGAGTTTTCAGTCTTCCGTTTTCATTTTTCAGAAATCCTCCGGACTGAACACTGAAAACTTCGAATTGAAAACTCTTCCCCAATTTTGAGTTGTTGCATGAAAGCTGTTGATTTTCCCGCTGCCACGCCTGTGGCGGCTTCATCGTGCGAAAGCTTCACCGCTCCGCTGAACAATGAATCCGAAACCAGCGCGTTT
>CAMLLE010000373.1 GCA_946480555.1 uncultured Verrucomicrobia subdivision 3 bacterium | reverse complement strand
GCGGCATCCCGATGCAGACCCATGCGTGTCAGGCGGTCGTCGAGTTCTATGAAATGGTTCATCGCCACGGCAAGACGCCCATCGAGTGGCGTGGAATCCAGATCTGACTTCGGCTGACGATCGCGCTTTTTGGATCGGTCGGATTGAGGAACGTTTTGGATGCGGTTCCGAGGCCGCAGCCGAAATCCTGGATGCCTATAACGCCGCTGGCGAAGTTGCGCCGATGTTGATTCGCCGGTTGGGAATTACTGAAGGCAACCGCCAGACGCTGTCGCTCGGAATGACGCTGGATCAGCTCGTGAATCCGAAGCGTTACAACGCGATCACGGAGCTGTGGGAATCGCAGGCGCCACCCGGAGAGCGGCTGGACGAGTATGTGCGCAAAGAGTGGAACAAGGAGCCGCATGCCGGTGAGACGCCGGAATCCGTGTCGAAGGCTGCGCTCGATTTCGCGTTGGCAGCCGAGAGTCATCTTCACGTAGCCTCCGGCTTTGAAATCCGGAATCGCGAGGAATTCCGCAGGTTGCAGCAGGACGCGTCACATATTGTATGGATGGCCATCTTCTACCGAACCAAGACGCTCGCGGCACAGTCGGTTCTCAAATACGGATACAGCCGCGATTTGAAGGACATGGAAGAGGCTGGGCGCCACATGTCCACAAGTGTCGATGCATTTCGGGCACTGGCCAAGAACACAGTGGATGCTTACCAGTTTGCGAATTCCATGCAGACCGGACACCGGAAGATTCCGTTCGGCGGCGCGGCGAATGGCGTTGGGACGAATTACCATTGGTCGCACGTCCTTCCGTTGTACGAGAAGGAGCTTGCGGATTTCGAGGCTTCCCTGGCCGAGCTGAAGAATCCATCGGCTGGCAGTCGGGAACAAATATCAGCCTGGCCCAGGGCGAGGTTCAGTCTCATCAGCACGAACGCTGAGACTTACGAAGTAAACCTCGGCGCGCGGCCGTTTGCGGATCGCAAATACACGCTCACGGAACTGGCGCCGGAATTGAACGGGTTGATCGGAATCCGCTTCTCGCACGAGGCGGCGAAGAACGGGCGTTACGTGCCGATTGAATTCGAAGCTGCGGAACCGGTGCGCGTGCTGATCGGCTACTTCCAGAACGAACGCGACATATGGCTGCAGGTGCCCAACCTCGACTTCGCATCACACGCGGATGAACGCGGCGGCGTGGATACCGTCCTGCGAAACGCGGCAGCAATAGAGGAATGCCCGAATGTGAACGTGCATGCGTTCCGCTACGAACCTGGAAGGCACAAGCTGGAATTGATCGGGAAGGGGAGCTTCGTGGTGCTGGGCGTGGTGCCGCAATCAGTGACGCTGCAAAAACGCGATGCGAAGCTGGGGATGAAGTGAGCGGAGTTGTGAACCACGGAATACACGGAATGACACGAAAGCCATCAGCGACGCGGACGAAATATGGGCGGAGCGGCAGCTCCGCCCTACCCATCAACGGTAGGGCTGCGCTGCCGCGCAGCCCTATATTCCGCGCGGCGCGGCGCGCCTCGCTGAAAGCGTGGCAACTGCGGCGATCCCAATTCATGATCCGCATCTCTTGTGCGTGGCTCGTTCTCGTCGCCTTTGGAATTTCCGCCGCCGATCACGCCAAAGTTCAATCGCTGGCTCCCGCCGAAGCCCTTTGGACTTCCGGTTTCTGGGCAGACCGCGTTGAGCTCTGCCGGACGCAAACCGTTCCCGCGCTTTGGCGGATCATGGAAGGCACGAACTTCAGCCATTTTCTTCAGAATTTCCGGATCGCGATTGGTGAAGCCGAAGGACGTTATCGCGGCGCGCCGTTCAACGATGGCGAAGTTTATAAGCTGCTCGAGGCGAGCATCGCCTTGCTCGCGCTGACCAAAGATCCCGCCCTTCATCAGCGTGTGGAAAGCGCGATCGAGCTGATCGCGCGAACTCAGCGCCCGGACGGCTACATCCACACGCCGGTGCTCGTTCGTGTTCGCAACGGCGACACCAATGCCGTTCCGTTCCAGGATCGCCACAACTTCGAGATGTACAACATGGGCCACTTGATGACGACGGCGTCCTTGCATCATCGGGTCACCGGAAAAACCAACTTCCTGACAATTGCCCGACGCGCGGCGGATTTTCTTCAACGCACGTTTGAAGGCGCTTCGCCTGAAGCGGCTCGCAGTTCCGTTTGTCCGTCGCACTACATGGGCATAATCGACCTGTATCGAACGACGGGCGAACCCCGTTATCGGGAGCTCGCAAAACGCTTCTTCGAATTGCGCAGCCAGATCACCGACGGCGGTGATGATAATCAGGATCGCATTCCCTTCGAACAGCAGACGAACGCCGTTGGCCACGCCGTGCGTGCGAATTACCTCTACGCCGGAGCCGCCGACCTGTTCATGGCCACCGGCGAGACAAACGTTTGGTATCCGCTGGAACCGATCTGGCAGAACCTCGTTCAAAGGAAGATGTATATCACTGGCGGCTGCGGCGCGCTGTTCGATGGCGCGTCGCCGTACGGCAGCAAAGAGCAAAAAGCGATCACCCGCACGCATCAGGCTTTTGGCCACGACTACGAACTGCCGAACACGACCGCGCACAACGAAACCTGCGCGAACATCGGCAACGTGCTTTGGAACTGGCGGATGTTCCTCGCAACCGGCGAAGCGCGATTCATCGATGTGCTGGAACTCGCGCTTTACAACAGCGTTCTGTCGGGCGTTGCATTGGATGGAACGAATTTCTTCTACGTGAATCCGCTGCGCTCGACCGATCCGCTGCCAGTTGAATTGCGATGGAAGCAGGAACGCGTTCCGTTCCTGAGTTCGTTTTGCTGCCCGCCCAATCTCGCCCGAACCGTGGCGCAGAGCGCGCAGTTTGCTTTCGCGAAATCGTCGGACGCCGTTTGGGTAAACCTCTATGGCAGCAGCTCGCTGAAAACGGAGTTGAGCGGCGAGAAGATCCAGCTGGTTCTGGAGACGGAATATCCATGGAGCGGCCGGGTGCGAATCGTAGTGAAGGAATGTGGAGCGAGGGAATGGGCAATCCGTCTGAGAATACCCGACTACACGCGATCTTCGATGGTTCGCGTGCGCGTGAATCAACGAATCGAAGCAGGGGGCTGGACAGCGCTGCCTGGGACCTACTGTCACTTGCGCCGCGTATGGAAGCCGGGCGATGTCATCGATCTCGAGCTTCCGATGCCCGTTCAGATGCTTGAAGCCAATCCGCTAGTGGAGGAAACGCTCGGCCAGGTAGCGCTGAAACGTGGTCCCGTTGTTTACTGCCTCGAATCCACAGATTTGCCGAACGGCATTTCACTCAGCCAGGTCCGTGTCGCGCCGCAAACGGAGTTCCTTGCGCGCCATGACCAGCGCTTGCTTGCAGGGGTGGTCGTTGTCGAAGGCCAGGCAATTGCGGTGACGAATCGTTCATGGGCCGAGGAACTCTACCGAGAGTTGCGGCCTGTCCAAAAAACACCGATCCGAGTGAGGCTCATTCCATATTCAGTCTGGGCGAATCGCGGTCGCTCAGAGATGTCCGTCTGGCTTCAAACAGACTGACTCCTCGCACAATTTTCAATCAGTTCTGCAATACTTTGGTTCAATGACAAGCAGGCGTTCAAGCATGATGCTAGGAATGAGAATGCGAGTTTTGCCTGCTCTGTTCACCTTGCTGGTCGCGAGCGCAGCGACCCCGGCCCAGGAGATCAAAGTCGATTTCAACGCGAACAATCGTCCCGTGAGCGAAGGCGCAGACCCGGCTTATACGTCGTGGAACACGAACAGCCTTTGGTTCACGGGCGGCGATGTGATTTCGAACACGTTCAACGGCGTCACCTTCGCGTTCCGCCGAGTGGGAACGATCGGAACAGGGCTCACGACGGATCGTTATCCAGCGGGACTGACGACCGCTGGCTGGAGCGCGAAGCTGGTGAGCGACGGCATCACGGTCGCGCCATTGCACATTGGGAACACGGCCGGCAGCGGAAATCCGGGCGCACGCATCGAACTGACGATCTCCGGACTGAATGCAGGCGCGCATACGTTGCTGACGTGGCACAACACGTGGCAGAATCCGGCAAGCTACACGTTCAGTCCGCTAAACGTTTATCTCAACGGTGTTCAGATCATCACCAACCTGCCGGTCAGCAATCGGGTGACGAACAACGCCGACGCCGCGTATTCGTACGTTGAGTTCATCTCGGATGGCGTGAACGACACCGTTATCGCTTACGAAGCGAGTACGGAATTCACCGTCACCGACGCGCAGCCGTGCATTGATGGCTTTGAACTCGACACGCCGAACTTCCGGTTCAAGGCCAGCCGGCCATTGCCCGGC
>CAMLLE010000372.1 GCA_946480555.1 uncultured Verrucomicrobia subdivision 3 bacterium | reverse complement strand
TCCTTCACGAAGTCGCGCAGAATATCCACGTTGCGGTTCGACTTGGAGTCGGCGGTAAAGATGTAGTGGTCGGGAATGATGACGACGCGGTTCTTGTCCCAGACCTTTGCGTCTTTTCCGAATTCGCGTTTGAAGACGCCAATGGTGCCCGGCCCGCACACGTCGTGCGTCATCAGCACATCGGCGTTCACCCAAACATTGTCTCCCGCCTGGACGCGAGCCTTGCCGGCCGCGCGCGCGAGGATTTTTTCAGTCAGCGTCATAAGCCCGGAAAGGTAATCAAGCACACAGCTGACTTCAACTTCATCTTGGACTTTACCGCTCCGCGTTTTCTCCTAAAGTCCTTTGCAGTGACGCTCGCCCAATCCAAAGCCTTCCGCGCACTCGCCGCGGCCGAACTGGAATCGCTCGAACGCATCGCCCGCGAACAGCCGTTCACCAAGGGCCAGGACATTTTCCGCGAAGGCGAACCGGGCGACGGTGTGTACGTCGTGAAGGAAGGGCTCGTCCAGATCGGCGCCTTCGCCACCAGCCAGGAGCCACGGGTTTTTGCAGATGTGCCACCCGGCGAGATGTTCGGCGAAATGGCGGCGCTGGAAACCAAACCGCGCTCCGCGACGGCGCGCGCGGCCCAGGACAGCGTGGTTTATTTCATTCCGCGGGAAGAACTGCTCGCGATGGTGGAACGCTCCCCGCTGCTCGCGCTGGAGCTGCTCCGCTCCATCAGCCAGCGCCTGCGCGATTCGAACCAGCGTTACATTCAGGATTTGTTGCAGGCCGAGCGCCTCGCCGTGGTTGGCCGTTTTGCGCGAGCAATCATTCATGACATCAAAAATCCGCTGAACATAATCAGCCTCACTGCGGAACTGAATTGCACCGACCGTTCAACGCCCGAGATGCGCACGCGCGGTTCGCTCACCATCCGCAAACAGGTGGAACGCGTGAGCGATCTCGTGGGCGAAATCCTGGAATTCACCCAGGGCGCACGCAACGATCTGATCTTTGGCGAATACGATTACGGCGAATACGCCAGCCAGGTGCTGGAGGAAATCCAGCCTGAACTTCAGTTGAAGAACGCCAGGCTCGAATTCGGCGAACTGCCGTCTGTGCGCGTCGCACTCGATCCCAAGCGCCTGCGCCGGGTCTTCCACAATCTGCTGCACAACGCCACCGATGCGATGCCGGCCGACGGTCAGATTTGGGTTCGCATGCTGGTGGATCCGGACGAAGTGCTGACGGAAATTGAAGACAGCGGGCCGGGAATTGCGCCGGAGATCGCCGGGAAATTGTTTGAAGCCTTCGCCACCTTCGGCAAGACGCACGGAACCGGCCTCGGGCTTTCCATCTGCAAAAAGATCGTCGAAGACCATCGCGGCCGCATCTGGACCCGCAGTCAACCGGGCCGCGGCGCCATCTTCTGTTTCACGCTGCCCGTTGTGAAACGCGCCTCCGCCCGCTGAACGCATAAAAATTTGTTTTCACTTCCCCAGGCCGGTAATGTCCGCCTCCGTTCATGAATCGCGTCCGACTGCTTTCAGATCACGTCGCCAATCAAATCGCCGCCGGCGAAGTGGTGGAACGTCCTGCCAGCGTCGTGAAGGAGCTCGTAGAAAATTCGCTCGACGCCAACGCCTCGCGCATCACGATCGAAATCCAGGCCGGCGGCCGCAGCTTGATCCGCATCACGGATGACGGTTTTGGCATGAGCCGTGACGACGCCCTGCTCTGCCTGGAACGTCACGCGACCAGCAAGATTCAGCGCGCGGAAGATTTGGCGGCGATTTCCACCATGGGTTTCCGAGGCGAAGCCCTGCCCAGCATCGCCAGCGTCAGCCGCTTCACGCTCACAACGCGCGAACGCGACAGCGATTCCCCGGAAGGCACGCAGATCGTGATCGTCGGCGGAAAGATTGTGGAGGTGAAAGCTGCCGGGAGCGCGACAGGCACAACCGTTGAAGTGCGGCAGCTGTTCTTCAATCTGCCTGCGCGGCGCAAGTTCCTGCGCACGGAGGAAACTGAAGCCGGCCACATCCAGCACTACCTCACGCTCGCGGCGCTGGCGCATCCGGAAGTGGCCTTCACGTTTCAGAAAGAGGGCCGCACCGTCTGGCAGCTGCCTGCTGCGCGCACGGGCCAGCAGATTTCAGAGAAGCTCGGCGGCTTGCGCGAACGGCTCCAGGCGCTTTGGGGCGCCGATCAGAAACTGCTTACGCTCGATTTTACTGCGTCACTGCTCGACACCAGCGACGGCAGCGAGAACGAAGGTCTGCTGCACGACACGCCGGCCCGCCAGTTGACCTTCCGCCTGTGGGGATTCATCGGCGCGCCCGGTGTGTCGCGCTCCACCCGCGAGGATCAGCACGTGTTTGTGAACCGTCGTCCGGTTGAAAACCGCGGCCTCAACTTCGCACTGCTGGAGGGCTATCACACGGCGCTGATGAAAGGCCGCTATCCAGTCTGCTGCCTGTTCCTGGAAATCGATCCATCCGCCGTCGATGTGAACATTCATCCGGCGAAACGCGAAGTGAAGTTTCATCGGGAAGCCGACGTGCGGCGGCTCGTTGCAAAAGCCGTTAGGGAAACACTGTTGAAGTTCCATTCAACCGCGGCTCCCGCCGTTCTGCCTCCAGCCGCACAACCGGAGGTGGAGCCGGCTGCTCCCGTTCAAACCCGTGCCACGGTGCCCGCTGATTCGCGCCAGGCTGCTCTGCCGCATTTTCCGCCCGCGTTCCAACCACCAGCGGATCCGATCTCAAAACCCGTTCAACAGCCGCCGTTGAAAATGGGCTTCAACGCTGCGCCAATTCCCTCCGCCGAACTGGAAGCGGCAGCTGCCGCACCGGCAGTCCGGCCCGCGACTGTTCCGCCGCGACCGGCCATTCCCGTGGCTGCTCCAGTTCCGCTGTTGCACGTACCGCTGCGAATCGTCGGGGTGATAGGGAAACTGTATGTCGTGCTGGAATCCGACCGCGGCCTGGTTTTGCTCGACCAACATGCGGCGCACGAACGCATTCTTTTCGAGCAGATGCTGAATCGTCTGGAACAGAAGCAGCAGGCGGATTCACAGAAGCTCTTGCTGCCAGAAACGGTTGAGCTTTCCGTGCGCGATGCGGCTTTCATTCGCGAGCAGCTCCCGGTGCTCTCGCGCCTGGGCGTTGGCTTGAGCGAATTTGGCGAACGCACGTTCCTGCTCGATGCGCTGCCGCCGTTCGTGAAGGCGTCGAATCCCCGGCAGTTTGTCCTGGAACTGGTGGATGAATTGAAGGCCGCCGGGCAGGAAGTGAACACGTTGCGCCTGGGCGAACATGTGGTCGCCAAAACGGTTTGCCGCCACGCCGTGAAAGCGAACGATCCGCTGGCAGGTCGCGAACTGGAAAATCTCGTGAATGATCTCCGCCGCTGTGCGATGCCCTACACCTGCCCGCACGGTCGGCCGACATTGATCGAAATGAACTTCAGGGAGCTCGAGAAGAAATTTGGGCGCTCGCAGTAAACTGTTGCGGCACCTCCCGCCGCACTCCGCTGGAGGGAATCCAGACTCTGCACCATCTCCCACGCACGTTTCCTCAGAAACGAAAACCCCGGCCATTTCCGGCCGGGGTTTTGTTTTCCAATCGGGTGGCGGCACTTTTCCGAGATGCCGCTACGGGATCACGGCAGCGGCGGGCCGACAAGCACGCGATAGAACTGCGCGGGCGCAGTGCCGTTCGTGTCAAGGAATGTGAATGGCAACGCCGGCGAGTTCGTCGTCAGCAAGGTTGTCCAGACACCGGACGCAAGGTTGGTTGAAACCTGCACGGCGTAATCCAAACCGGCCTGACCGGAGATGCCCAGGCTGAACTGGCCACCCACACTTGCGAGCGAGCCGAGCGTTGGCAGCGTGAGCGGATTGACAACAATCGTGAAGCTGTTGGTTGCACTCAGGCTCGGCGAACCGTCATCCGACACCTTCACGGTGACGAGGTTCGTGCTGTCGGCCTGGGTCACGAGCGGGCGCCAGTTGAAGACACCTTCCGCATTCAACGTGGCATTCGTTGGTCCGGCAAGCAGCGTGAATACGAGCGTCTGGGCTGGAACGTCGGTGTCCGTGGCCACATTCGTGATGTTCACGATTGCGCCCGGATTCACCGACAGATCTGCGATCGGTTCCAGCGTCGGCGCATTGTTCAGCAATGCGAGCATCACTTCTGAGCTGACCACCGATCCAGCCGAGTTGGTGATCACCGCGCGGTAAGTGCCCACGTCCGTTCCGCTGACGTTGTTCAACGTGAGCGTCGTGGAGTTCTGCCCGATCAAATCCTCGCCGTTCTTCTGCCACTGATAAACTGGCGACGAGATGCCAAGGGCGGAAAC
>CAMLLE010000371.1 GCA_946480555.1 uncultured Verrucomicrobia subdivision 3 bacterium | reverse complement strand
TGACGATGCTGGAGGACGCCTGCGATCGCGGTGTCGCCAATGTCCACGGCGCGCTGCAAACCGGTTCCATCGCCACGACATTCACCGCCTCGCAGGGTCTCCTGCTGATGATCCCAAACATGTATAAAATCGCGGGCGAATTGCTGCCCACGGTTTTCCATGTCACGGCCCGCGCGGTGGCGACGCATGCGCTTTCGATTTTCGGCGATCATTCGGACGTCATGTCCGTCCGCTCCGCGGGCTGGGCGATGCTGGCTTCCGCGAGCGTGCAGGAAGCAACTGACTTTGCGTTGATCGCGCAGGCCGCGACGTTGAAATCGCGCATTCCGTTCGTTCATTTCTTCGATGGCTTCCGCACGTCGCATGAAGTTCAGAAAATCGAGATGCTTGCCGACGAGGACTTGCGTGCGCTGATCGACGACAAATTGATCGCCGACCATCGCGCGCGTGCCATGACGCCGGACAACCCCGTGTTGCGCGGAACGGCGCAAAATCCCGACGCGTTCTTCCAGGGCCGCGAAGCGTGCAATCCGTACTACGACAAATGCTCGAACATTGTGGCTGAAGCCATGGAAGCGTTCGGCAAACAAGTCGGGCGCCATTACCAGCCGTTTGAATATTACGGCTCGCCGATCGCGGATCGCGTGATTGTGCTGATGGGTTCCGGCTGTGAAACGGCGCACGAAACGGTCGATCATCTGCTCGCGCAGGGCGAGAAGGTCGGCATCGTCAAAGTGCGCCTCTATCGTCCGTTCGACAGCAAACGTTTCATCGAATCGCTGCCCGCTTCCGTTCGCACGATCTCGGTTCTGGATCGCACGAAGGAACCCGGCGCCGCGGGCGAACCGCTGTTCCAGGATTGCATCGCCGCGATTTACGAAGGGCTCACGAACGGATGGGGCCGCATTCACACGCTGCCGCGCATCTTCGGCGGCCGCTACGGATTGTCCTCCAAGGAATTCACGCCCGCGATGGTCAAGGCAGTGTTCGACAATCTGAAACTCGACCAGCCGAAGAACCATTTCACGGTCGGCATCAATGACGACGTTTCGAACACGAGTCTGTCCGTCGATGCGAACTTCTCGACGGAACCCGATTCCGTCATCCGTTCGCTGTTCTACGGCCTGGGCGCGGACGGCACGGTCGGCGCGAACAAGAATTCCATCAAGATCATCGGCGAAGGCACCGAAAACTACGCGCAAGGTTACTTCGTTTACGATTCCAAGAAGTCTGGCAGCATGACGGTCTCGCATTTGCGCTTCGGGCCGGAGCCGATTCGCTCCACCTACCTTGTCACGCGGGCGAACTTCGTGGCGTGTCATCAGCCGATGTTCCTCGAGCGTTACGACATGGTGAAACCGCTCGTTCGGGGCGGCACATTCCTGCTCAACACGCCCTATCCGCAGGAGCAAATCTGGTCCCGGCTCCCCACCCCGGTTCAGGAAGCTCTGATTGCGAAGAACGCGAAACTGTTTGTCATCGACGCCACTAAAGTCGCACGCGACAGCGGCATGGGCGGACGCATCAACACGATCATGCAGGTCTGCTTCTTCGCGCTTTCGGGTGTGCTGCCGCGCGAGAAGGCGATTGAAGCCATCAAGTATTCAATCAAGAAAACCTACGGCAAGAAGGGCGAAGAAATTGTCGCCATGAACTTGCAGGCGGTGGACAACACGCTGGCGCATTTGCATGAAGTGCCTTTGACCGCGCCAGTGAATGGCACGGGTCCATTGCTCCCGCCGGTGACCACGAATGCGCCGCGCTTCGTGAAGGACGTGCTCGGCAAACTCACCGCGCAGGAAGGGGACGATCTGCCCGTCAGCGCGTTTCCTGCCGATGGCACGTTCCCGACGGCGACGGCCCAATATGAGAAGCGCAATCTCGCCATCGAGATTCCAGTCTGGGACATGCAGACCTGCATCCAATGCTTGAAGTGTGTGGCGATCTGTCCGCATGCGACCATCCGCGCCAAGCTTTATGACGACACGGATTTGAACGGCGCCCCGGCAACGTTCAAGAGCTGTGATTCGCGCCTGCCGGATTTCAAAGGCAAACGTTTCACGCTGCAAGTGGCCGCCGAGGATTGCACCGGCTGCCGAATCTGTGTCGAAGTCTGCCCCGCGAAAAACAAGAGCGACAGCAAACTCAAGGCGATCAACATGCAGCCGCAGGCGCCGCTGCGTGATGCCGAGCGCGACAACTGGAACTTCTTCCTCACGTTGCCTGAGCTGGACCGCCGCAAGATCAAGCCCGGTCAGCTGCGCCAGCAACAGCTGCTGCAGCCGCTGTTTGAATTCAGCGGCGCGTGCGCAGGTTGCGGCGAGACGCCTTACATCAAGATGCTCACCCAGCTCTTTGGCGACCGCCTCGTGATCGCGAATGCCACGGGCTGTTCCTCAATCTACGGCGGGAATTTGCCGACCACGCCATACACCAAGAACGGTTGCGGCCGCGGCCCGACCTGGGCGAATTCGTTGTTCGAAGACAACGCGGAATTTGGCCTCGGCTTCCGCGTCTCGATCGACAAGCAGCAGGAATTCGCCGCGGAACTGCTGCAGAAGCTCGCACCGCGAGTCGGCGATTCGCTCGTCAGCGCCATTCTCAACGCGGACCAATCCGATGAAGCGGGCATTTACGAGCAGCGCGAACGCGTTACCGCATTGAAGGAATCTCTGAGAACGATCGACGCGCCTGAAGTCAAATTGCTCACACCGCTGGCCGATGCGCTGGTCAAGAAGAGCGTCTGGATTCTCGGCGGCGACGGCTGGGCTTACGACATCGGCTACGGTGGGTTGGATCACGTTCTCGCCAGCGGCCGCAAGGTCAATGTGCTCGTCATGGACACGGAAGTTTATTCCAACACCGGCGGGCAGATGTCGAAATCCACTCCGCGCGGCGCCGTGGCCAAATTCGCCGCCGGAGGCAAACCGGCGGGCAAGAAAGACCTCGGACTGATCGCGATGACCTATGGCCACATCTACGTGGCGAGCGTCGCGATGGGAGCGAAGGACGAACACACATTGAAAGCGATTCTCGAAGCGGAATCCTATCCCGGACCGTCGCTGATCATCGCTTACAGCCATTGCATCGCGCACGGCATCGCGCTCGATCAAGGTGTCGGCGCCAAACAACAGAAGCTCGCGGTCGATTCAGGGCAATGGCTGTTGTATCGCTACGACCCACGCCGCGCGGAAGCGGGCGAGAATCCGCTGCAACTCGATTCCGGCGCCGCCCGCGCGAAGGTGCAGGATTACATGCTCTCGGAAAACCGCTTTAAGATGCTGACCAAGAGCAAACCGGAGGACGCCAAACGTTACTTCGCGCAGGCGCAAGCCGACGCCGATAAACGGTGGAAGTTCTACCAGTTCATGGCGCAACGGGAATTGAACAATGGTTCGAATGGCCAGCCCGCTCCAGCGCCGAAACCCATGCCAGCCGCGGCGGCATCCTGATATTGACCAGGGCGGAGCGGCAGCTCCGCCCTTCCAGATCGCGGTGAGGCTGCGCTGTGGCGCCGCCCCCCAAATTCCGCGCCAATGCACGTTGCTGCTAGTCGGTGGTGAACCTTTGAATTTATGACCATGGATCTTGCGACAAATTACCTGGGCCTGAAGCTGCGGACGCCGCTGGTTGTGGCGGCGTGTCCGTTGTCTGAAGAGATCGACAACATCAAGCGCATGGAAGACGAGGGCGCCGCTGCCGTCGTGCTCTATTCGTTGTTCGAAGAACAGTTGCGCCAGGACCGTTTCGAACTGAACCAGCGGCTGGAACAGGGAACTTTCAGCTCGCCCGAAGCGCTCACGTATTTTCCCGAGCCGGAGGAATTCAAGCTCGGCCCGGAGGAATATCTGGAGCACATCGCGAGGGCAAAAGACGCGGTTCAAATTCCCATCATCGCCAGCCTCAATGGCTCGTCCACTGGCGGCTGGACCGATTACGCGAAGAGAATTCAACAAGCCGGCGCCGACGCATTGGAGCTGAACATCTATTACATCCCCACCGATCTGAATATTTCTGGAGCGGACGTCGAACAGACTTACATCGACATTCTGAAGGCGGTGAAGTCCGCGGTGACTATTCCCGTCGCTGTGAAGCTCAGCCCGTTCTTCAGCAACTTCGCCAACATGGCGAAACGTCTCGATGAAGCTGGCGCGGATGGGCTCGTTCTGTTCAACCGCTTTTATCAGCCCGACATCGAACTCGAGTCGCTCGAAGTGAAACCCAACATCCTGCTCAGCACACCGATGGCCATGCGCCTGCCACTGCGCTGGGTGGCGTTGCTCTACGATCGCGTTCGCGCGGATCTTGCTGCCACGAGCGGAATTCATCGCGCAACCGATGCGTTGAAGATGCTGATGGCGGGTGCAGA
>CAMLLE010000370.1 GCA_946480555.1 uncultured Verrucomicrobia subdivision 3 bacterium | reverse complement strand
CGGAGCGGGGCAGGGGAGGTGCCGGGTAAGTTTCTTGAACAACTCATGGAACTGCACGCGACGCTGCGATCGCCCGCAACCCTGTCGCACCTGGCGAAGTTCGTGGAACTGGAGGAACGCGTCTATCGGTCTGGCGGCAAGAACAACTATTTCGCGAACCGTTTTGGAATCGACGTTCTGACCGATACCACGGAACGATCGCCGACCTATTGCACGCCGCCGTTCCGGAAGTTCGATGATGTCAGCGCGACAGAATCATGGGCCTTTCTTTTCCTGCCGGAGAAGTCCACGCGTGCGGCCTGGCAGCAGATTCTCAAGCGCGATCCGAACTGCGTGGAATGGAGCGAAGCGGACGTGCGCACGCTGGTTCCCCCGGAACGACTGGAGCGCACATTGGAGATTGTCCGGCGGATCGGTTGTGGCGAGTTGATGCGCTTTCGAGTCGGCCAGGATGGCTTGCCGTTCCGGAAAATGAACTCCGGCGATTGTGCCACTGCGATTGTCTCCGGCGAAGAAATGGTTTCGTCGGCCGCGGACTTTTTCGAAGCGCAGCTCACCCAGTGTGCTGAAGCCGGCGCCAGCGTTGGAATCATTTGCTTCGGGAAACCCGCGGAACAATGCAAACTGCCGGCGAGCGGGCTGAGTCTGATCGTGCCGGTTCCGAAAAATGACTTCCTGCTGGACGGCGTGGCGCGCGTGGGAGTGAAGCTGCTTTTGAATGCGCTTTCGACCTGCACGATGGTCCGGCTCGGGCGCGTGATGGGCAATTACATGATCTGGGTCGTCGCCAGCAACTTGAAGCTCATCGACCGTGCAACTCGCTACATCCAGAAGTTGACCGGCCTCGCGTACGAGGAATCGAACCGCCTTCTGTTTGAATCCGTGGAATACATCGAACCGCGCATGAAATCGGATCAAGCGTACCCTCCGGTGGTCGGATTGAGCGTCCTGCGTGCGCGCCACGGTATTTCGCTGATGGAAGCAGAGGACCGACTGAAACGTGGCGGATGACTTGGCAGGCGGCCCTTCCGCCGGCACTTGCGGGTTTTCCAGTATTTGAGGCCGGGATGAACTGACCTTGAATATACTTGGTGTCTCTGCAGTCGAACGCGGATTGACGGCGGGCAGGGCTGCTCGCACTTCACATGAAGAACTGGGTTTCATTTCTGATCTGCGCCGTGCTTGGGCTCGGGTTGATTCTCTGCGGCCTGATGGTGCCAGCGCATCTTCGGGCGGTGGACGACACGGTCTTGGAACGCGCCGCACGGGACACACCCGGCTACATCGGCCAGGCGCTGGCGCTTGCCTATGCCCGCAATCTTGGCGCGGCCCAGATGCTCGATCGTGCCGCGAAACAGCGGCAAATTCCGGGGCGGGATGCGCTGGATAAAGCCGTTGCGGACCTTGGGCAACAAGGCGATGCGATCTTGCGCAAGCACGGGGTCCAGGATCACGGCCGGGCGATGGAGCTGTTTCAGAACAGCGAATCCAGTGCGCGTCCGGCCGGGCAGTTTGAGCCCGTGACCGAGTTTCTGGTTCGCACGGAGAATCGCCAGCGCGCCCTCGAACTGCTTGGTACTTCCCGGAATCGTGCCGTGGAGGAGGTCCTCAGTTTTCGCGCTACAACCAACACCGTTCTGTTTCCGGCCTCGGCAAGTTCGTCCGGCCAGGCACTGGACGCCGCGCTTGCACTTTCTGGTTTGCTCGTGGAATCCAAACACCTGACCGGTTCCTTCAGCAACGAGCTGGCACGCCTGGCGGCAGAGGCAAATTCCGGCGGGAAGTCCGCCGTATTTGAGCAGGCGCTGATGGATGTTCTCTCCTTGGGCCAGCGCTTCAACTGGGGCCAGCTGAGCGCGTTCGTTGCCTCGGTTGAATCAGCGGAAACGCTGCGGCTGCTCGCCCATCTGCTTCGGACGAATGAAGGGAACGAAGCGATCGTCTTCGCCGGGGTTCAAGTCTCGGCCAACGCCGCGGGTGTGGCGCGTTATCTGACGAACTTTGGCAAGACGGGCATTTCCGATCTTGGAGCATCGTTGAAGTTTGGTTTCGGCGGCGTGAACGAGTTGTTGCAGCGCAACCAGCGTCTGCACGTCTCGCGGCTGCAGCCGCTCATTCCGGAACTGGCCTTGCGCGCGCGGGGACTTGCGCTGACGTTGAAATGGATTTTTTACATCGCGGGCGGTTCACTCATCGCCGTGGCGCTGCATTTTGCACTGCCGCGTCCGGCGGCCATGGAGCGTCCGCTGCAAGTGCGCGGCTTTTACCTGGCGCGCGCCGTATTATTTGGGCTGGGTTCACTGCTGGTTGTGCTGCTCCTGAGCGAGCCGTTTCTCGCACAGGAAAGCCAACGGGTGAATTTCCCATTCCGGCTGCAACTGCCCGGCACGGGCGGCAGCGCCGCAGCAACTCCGCCCATCACGGGAACAACGTTTATGAATCCTGAAGTCCTGATCACCATGCTGATCTTCTTCGTCCTGCAGGCGCTCCTCTACGTCGCCTGCCTGGTGAAGCTCGCCGAAGTCCGCCGCCAGAAGGTCGGCCCGCGCATGAAGCTCAAGCTGCTTGAAAATGAGGAGCATTTGTTCGACGCCGGCCTGTACCTGGGATTCCTCGGCACGATTGTTTCCCTGATCCTCGTCTCGCTCGGCGTGTTCAAGCAACCCAGCCTCATGGCGGCCTATTCGGCCACTTCATTCGGCATCCTGTTCGTGGTTTTGTTCAAGGTGGTTCATCTGCGGCCAATGCGACGCAAGCTCCTCCTTGAGGCGGAAAGCTCGGACACGAACCCGGCCGCCGCTCCCAATCCGTTCGCCGCGACCGTATGAATCGCAGCATTCTCATCGTCATCTGCGACTTCCTGTTGATCAGTCTGCTGGCATTTTCGTCGGTGGACATCAACAAGGTGGCGGAGGAAGGCGCGCAAAGCCCCGTGCGCGCCGAAGTGACGGCAACGAACACCGGGCAGGCGGCGCGCAATGATCTGGCGGCCGTGATGCAACTGGCGCTGAGCGAGGAACGCCGGAGCCGCGAGCAGTTGCAGGCCGAGCTGGAACGGACGCGCGCGGCTGCGACTGATCGCGAAACCCAGGCGCGGCAGCTTCAGCAACAGCTGCAATCGCGCGAGCAATTGGCGGCGCAGTTGGAGCGGCAGTTGCAGCAGCGGCAACAGGAGGGAGCCGAATTGCAGCGCCGTCAGGAAACGTTGCAGCAGCAGTTCGCTTCCGCGCAGACGAATCTTCAGCGCCTGAATGAACAATTGCAGAACACGAGCGGGCAGGTTTCCCAAACCAAGGAGCAGCTCGCGCAAACCGAGGCCGAAGCGCGCCGGCAATCGGAACAGGCCGCCGCATTGCAGCGGCAACTGGCCGAACTCGCACGCAGCAACCAGATGGTGCTGAATGAACGCCAGCAGCTCGCCACCCGCTTGCAGGTGGCGGAGGTGGAGCGGCGCCATGCGATGGAACAGGCCAGCGCCATGCAGGAACAGGTGAAGTTGGAGCGCGAGGAAAAAGCGCGGCTGGCGGAAGGCGTGAAGGCACTGGCAAACAAATCGACGGAGCTCGTCCAGGAAATCCGCGAGAATCGTCCGCTGGCTCCGAACACAATCTTCAGCGACTTCCTCAGCAACCGGGTCGAGGCAGCGATCACCGGTACGCGGCCCGGAATGTTCGGCAATGACAGCACGCGCAGCCGCGGCACGACCACCGTCCTGGCATCGGATGGCACGAACACGTTCGCCGTCTGTCACGTTCAAGACACGCCCTTGGTGCTTTATACGCCGGGCGCAGCCTGGGAATCCTTGCACGGAACGTTGTCCCGTGGTTCGGCGCAGGTGCCGGTTCGATCGCTGGCCTTCAGTTTCAATGATCCGCGCATCGTCTGGATTCCGCTGGCGGAGGCGGAGGTTCGGACACTTGGCAGTCGCGCTTTCCGAACTTCAACCGATCCCTACAAGTTTCAGGACGCGGTGCTGGTGGGTGCGAACGAGGGGTATTACGGCGAGTGCCGGTTTCAGATCGATTCGAGTGCGCCCGATTACGTGCGGCTCGATCACAGTTTCGTGCGGGGCTTGTTCGGCAAGTTCAATCCGTCCCGCGGCGATCTTGTTTTCAGTCGGACGGGCGAACTGCTGGGCGTGATGGTGAACGCAAACTATTGCATGATGATTCGGGCCTTCGACGCTGGAGCGACGCTGCGGTTTGGCGGTGATGTCCGGGCGCAACGTCCGGCGGAAATGCTTTCTGCACTTCACAGTCAGGTGACCCAGCTGCCTTTGAAGCTGCAATGAGCGAGAGACTCCGACGGCGGCAATCATGACGATCCGTCACCGCAGCTGATAAAGGGGTTTCAAAAAATCGCGTTGAGACTATAGCGGCGCTCTATGAGCGCCGC
>CAMLLE010000369.1 GCA_946480555.1 uncultured Verrucomicrobia subdivision 3 bacterium | reverse complement strand
CGACGCCTCGGCCTGCGGTTGGGTGCGCACGGCTTCCGCGAGTTGCTGAAGATTGGTGATGACGTGCGCGGGCGAGGACGGGATGAGTGTCCAGGCGATCAGTGCCAGCCCGGCGAGCATTCGAACTCTCCCGCGGTTCCCGCATGCATGACCCGGTGACATGCCGGGATTTTGTTGGGTTCTTTCCGAACGAGCAATCCTCGAATCCGTGTGCCGCAACGATTGAGCGCATTTCAGACAGGTTCTTAACTTGAACCGTTCGAAGGAAGACACGGTGGCCCCGCATCGTGGCCAGTCAGAGTGAGAGACGCGACGGTTTCGATGTGTTTGATGCGGGCCCGGACAAGCGCGCTCAACTGCGGTCAGCCCGGCCGCAATCCGTCTGGAGAAGCCGGCAATCAAGCCGGGCGCTGATTTTGAGATTGGCGGTTCAACCCTTCAAACCTGAATCTTCGTTTTGCGCGTTCCGTGTCCGGTAATGGAGCGGCGCCACGCCAATGGCAGATTTGAACCGACGCGAAAAATGAAATTCGTCCGGGTAACCGACCATGGCCGCGATTTGTTTGACCTGCAGATTCGTTTGCTTGAGGAGCTTGGCGGCGAGTTTCATCCGGACGCGGATCAGGAACGCCAGGGGTGGATGGCCGGTCGCGCGTTTGAAGGAGAGGAAAAAGGCGCCGGGCGACAGGTCTGCCATCGACGAGAGCGTGCGGATGCTGATCGGCTTGTTGAAGTTCTGCATCATGTATTGGACCGCGGCCTGAATCTGGGGAGGCGCCAGCGGCTGCAGAAGGGATGGGGGATCGATGCTGACGGGGAGCTGCGCTGGCGCGACCGCGTACGGGTTGAAGTTGCGCGGTTGGAAATCAGCCAGTGCGCGGGAAGTTCTTTCGATCCCAATTCGTCGTTGTTCGATGGCGCAGCAGTTCATGGACGAATGACACTAGCAGCGCGAATCAGCGTAGGGCTATACGTCAAGTGTCGTATCGCTGGAGCCCGGACCGCGTTTCCATCCAGCGCCAGCGGTCATGGCGGGAAAATTGTTCTGGCTCCTCGGGTTGGTTTTGACGACACGACCGGCTGACGGCGTCTGGCATTCTGAACCGGACGGATTGGTTCCTTCCCAATCCGGCGGCAACATTTCATGAAACTGATCAAAAGCCTCTTCGCCGGAATTTTCATCGCGACATCCGCCCTGCCTTGCGCCGCCAATGACGCGGTCCGGGTGCTCTCGGCCGATCTTCAACAAACGAATGGCCCGCTCAATACCATGTTCAAACGCTGCGTCGGCGCGGGACGGGCAAACGAAGGTTTGCGCGCGGACTGGCAGCGGCAGCTGTCGATCGCGCGACGCGAATGCGGTTTCGAATACATCCGCATGCACGGGCTCTTTTGCGACGACATGGGCGTTTACCGCGATTACACCGGCAAGCCGGAGTATAACTGGCAATACATCGACGAGCTGTTCGATTTTCTTCAGAGCATCGGGATGAAACCGTTCGTGGAACTGGGCTTCATGCCGGGCGGCCTTGCCAGTGGTTCCAAAACAATCTTCTGGTGGAAGGGGAACGTGACGCCGCCGCGCGACATGAAGAAGTGGGAGGATTTCATTCGCGCCTTTACCTTGCACATCCAGGAACGCTACGGGCACGACGAGGTGAAGACGTGGTATTTCGAAGTCTGGAACGAGCCGAATCTGGACGGCTTCTGGGCGGGCACACAGCAGCAGTATTTCGATCTCTACGCGGCCACAGCGCGGGCGGTGAAAAGCGTTTCCGCGGATTACCGGGTTGGCGGACCTGGGACTGCAGGCTGCGGCTGGATTCCGGAGTTCATCAACTTCTGCAAAACCAATGGCTCGCCCGTCGATTTCATCTCCACCCACACATATGGGGTGGAAAGTGGATTCCTGGACGAGACCGCCACGCACGGCACCGCGCTGTCGCGCAATCCCAATTCCATCTTTGGCGAAGTAAAATGGGTGCGACAGATGATCGCTGGCTCGGCGTTTCCCCAGGCGGAACTGCACTTCACCGAATGGAGCTCCTCCTACACACCGGCGGACCCGTTTCATGACAGCTATCACAGTGCCGCCTACATTCTCGACAAGCTCAAGAACTGCGGCGACGCCGTGCAATCCATGTCCTACTGGACGTTCACGGATATTTTCGAGGAACCGGGTCCGCGCTGGGAAGCGTTTCACGGCGGATTCGGTTTGATGAATTATCAGGACATCAAGAAGTCGGCGTACTTCGCGTATCAATTCTTGAATCGGCTCGGAGCGATCGAATTGAAGAACGCCGATGCGTCATCATGGATTTGCGCGGATGAAAAGGGCGGCGTGCAGGCACTGGTCTGGGATTTTACCAATACGTTTCCCGGCACGAACATGATCAATCAGGTCTTCTACAAACGCGATTTGCCGCCTCAGCGAAACGGACCGGTCGAACTGAAGCTGGCGAATCTGCGTCGCGGCAAATACACACTGCAACTCTTCAAGGCCGGTTATCGCGTCAATGACGCCTACGCAACCTATCGTGACCTCGGTGCGCCGAACCAGCTCACCAAGGCGCAGGTGGCTGAGATCAAATCCAGGAACAACGGCGCGCCCGTGGAAGTTCGCACTGTGAAAGTCGGCCGCGATGGGAAGTTCGAATGCAGTTTCGATCTTCGCGAGAACGACGCCGTCCTGATGGTACTTCAGCCACAGCGCTGAACCCTGCAGCCATGGGTATCACCCGCAACTTCTTCCGAGGCGAGAATCCTCCCAACCACCGCGCGCGATTTGAACCCGGAGCCGTGGCCACCAAGGTGAGCAGGCGGATTCGACCTGCGCCCGGCCCAGCCGGCCTTCACGTATAGCGTTTCTCCAAATTCATTTCCGGATCATCTCACCGCAGAGGCGCAGAGGCGCGGAGGAAGCCCTATTTTGATTGCTCCGCGTCTCCGCGTCTCCGCGGTTGTCGGAAATTTCTTCTGGTAACCGCTCTAGCGGCCGCAGACGGCAGGTACATGGAAAGGCGAACAAAGGAGGCGCCGGTGTTATGTTTGCGGTTTCCTTGGTGCCTGTCTGAAAAACGGATCATGGCCGTCCTCGGCCCCAGCAACCGGCGCTGGCATTGCGGGCCTCGCCTGGCTCGGAATGCGGAGGTTGCTGCGCCAGGGCGCGCTCCGCTGCCAAAGATTTCAAACAGGCTCAGCAAGCAGAAGCGGTTTCATTGGCTGTGACTGTGCCGCGTTCAGTGAGCACCGTTCCTCGCAGGGTCGAGTGTCGGCGGGCAAAAACAGTCCTAGACCGCCGCCACAACGAATTCTAAAACCGCTTCCCGGCAAACCGATCGTCCAGGTCAGGGCAGTGCGGCCCGCAATTGGGTCGAAGTCGCATTAATTTTCAAAACAGCCGGACGCAAATTCTTCGAACCTGCCGTCAGAATGATTTCACCCGGCTCGCCGGTGGATTGAACGATCACCTGCGCCAGGCCATTGAACAGGCTGCGATTCCATTGAGCCGCAGGCGTGACCACGCGGATCAGTCCGGGGCTGCTTTCGCGCCGGGCGTTGCGCGACGGCTTTGCGACGACGGCGATCACGTTTCTGCCCGGTCGCAAGGCGGTCCGGGGAAGCCCTTCGCCTTCGAGCAGCTGCCCATTGATGAACACGGACTGATTGTCGCCGAGTTTGTGCAAGGCGAGCGTCAGCGTTGCGTTGCTGCTGACGGCTGGAAGATCGAAGCTCCCGCGATAGACAACGGCCTGTCCGGAGGCATTGTCGCCGTTGCGCGATTCGCTGCGGCGGCCGAAGGCGTTGCGCCAGTCGGAATCGCTGTGATCAAAGGCAACTTCTGCACGGTTGGTCAGGCTATCCACCGCTTTCATGCGCCAGTTGGTGAGGGGGATCGCGTCGGTCTTCTCCACGAACGTGTCGGGCTCGAGGCAGGCGGGATCGCCATTGCCGACGCCGATGATCTTTCCGGGGCCGCTGATGTCGAAGGTAATGTTGTTGCCCGCAGTGGGCACCGTGCGGTGGCTGGAATCGATTACCTGCACCGTGACAACCGAAAGATCTTCGCGATCCGCCTTGATTGTGGCGCGGTGCGGCGTGAGATGAACGGCGATTGGGTTTCCGGTGGTCTCAATCTTCTTGGTGAGAATTTCCTTCCCGTCCTTGTAGCCGCGTGCCAGCAAGGTGCCGGGCGCGTATTTCACCGGCCATTCGAGATGGGAATTCCTCGGCATCGTTTTCCGACCCTGGCTCTGGCCGTTAAGGAACAGTTCCACTTCGTCGCAATTGCTGTAGGCCCAAACTGCGATTTCCTGCCCTTCCTTGCCCGGACTTGTCGCGCCGGAGTCTCCAGCGGAGGCGGACCAGTTCCAGTGCGGGAAGACGTGGAGCATCGGCTCATCGGTCCACCATG
>CAMLLE010000368.1 GCA_946480555.1 uncultured Verrucomicrobia subdivision 3 bacterium | reverse complement strand
GCGCGTCCAGCCGCGATTCGTGGGATGCACGATGAAATCAACCTGGCGCAGGTTGCAATTGGCGCGCTTGAGGTAGCTCTTGGCGAGCTTCTCCTCGCTCGCATGACGGATCAGGATGCGGACGCGTTCACCTTCGGAAATCTTGCGAACCATCTCGCCATAGACCCAGCGAATGGTGTCGATCTTGTCCGGCCAGTCGGTTTCGTTGTGCGGCCAGCCGAGCCAGGTGGCGGCGTGCGTTTCCCATTCGGCGGGCATGAAGTACCCCAGATCGGCAGGCGAAGCGGATTTGCTGATTTCTTTCGGCATAAAAAACTCGCGCGGAAGATAAAACCTTTCGCGGTGTTGTCTATGAACAATTCAGGATCGATCAGCCTTTTCGGAATCCGCTTACGCACGTGAAGGGCGCGAAGGTTGCATGGCGGTCCCGTAACCGTGTCTTTGGCGTCCCTCCTAGCTCCGAAGAAGCGAAAGCCGGTAGCCACGGGTGAAGCGCAACGGAACCCGTGGTCAAAACGCAAAGCGCCAACTAGCCCTGAAAGGGCGACAGAAGTCCGCCGCCCACTTCGGGGCGAAGATCTGTCGTGCCACGCACCACGGGTTTCGCTTTGCTTCACCCGTGGCTACGCGCCGGCACTCCGATGGAGTGCAGATTGGAATGTTCAATTCAAGAAACGTGAACAGGTTCAACCAACGGCGCACCTTTGCCTGAGTCCGTCAAATTCGAACTTTGATTTCGCACCAACCGCACTTCTCCCATTCAACAAATTTGATTGGCAAGCAATCTTCGTTGCGTATCGTGGACACCACATTTTTTCTAACCAGGAATTGACTATGGCCAGAACTGAACGTCATCGCATCGCCAACCGGGAAGCTGTCGCCGACATGCCCGATTGGATGAAGGAAAAGCATTGCCCGCACAAAAAGAAATACATG
Source organism: uncultured Verrucomicrobia subdivision 3 bacterium (assembly GCA_946480555.1). The sequence continues at coordinate 3,498 of CAMLLE010000368.1, read as the reverse complement.
TCGGGCAAGCGGATCATGCCGAAAAACATCAACGGCAAGGAGAAGCTGGCCTACCTGATCGACGAAACGTTCCTCGCCTACAATTCGGCGCGCCTCAAGGAAGCCTGCCAGCTTTTCACCGACAAGATGCTCGACCAGGATGTGACCATCGGCATGAGCGTCTCCGGCGCACTCACTCCGGCGGGTCTGGGCTGCTCCAGCATCATTCCTTTGATCAAGGCGGGCTTTGTGGATTGGATCGTTTCCACCGGCGCGAATCTTTATCACGACATGCACTTCGCGCTGAACTACCCGGTGCATTCGGGCAGCTTCAAATTCGACGACACCGATCTGCGGGACAACGATCTCGTCCGCATCTACGACGTCGTGATCCCTTACTCCGACGGCTTGATGGCAACGGACGATTTGCTGCGTGAAATCCTGGTCAAGCCCGAGTTCCAGAAGGAAATGGGAACAGCGGAGCTGCATTATCTCATCGGCAAGTATTGCGCCGAATGGGAACGCAAACACAAGCTGAAGGACGTTTCGGTCCTCGCTGCGGCGTATCGCGCGGGTGTGCCTTGCTACACCAGTTCGCCGGGCGATTCCACCATCGGCATGAACTTCGCCGGTGTGGAACTGCGCGGCAACAAGCTGCGCGTGAACCCCTCCATCGACGTGAATGAAACCACTTCATTCGTGCTCGGCGCCAAGCGGGGCGGCGGCAAGAGCGGCGTCGTTCTGTGGGGCGGTGGCAGTCCGAAAAACTTCATGCTGCAGACCGAACCGCAGATCCAGGAAGTCCTCCGCATGAAGGAAGTTGGCCAGGATTTCTTCATCCAAGTCACCGACGCGCGGCCCGACACCGGCGGCCTCTCAGGCGCGACTCCGGGAGAAGCCGTGAGCTGGGGCAAGGTTGATCCGACCAAACTGCCTGACGCTGTCGTCTGCTACACCGACACAACCATCGCCATGCCGCTTTTCACGCACTACGCGCTGGCGAAACACAAGCCACGCAAGTTGAAGCGCCTTTACGATCAACGCGGCAAGCTGCTCAAGGCGCTCACGAAGGAATACTTCAAGCACAACAATGTGAAGATGCTCGACGGCAGCGAACCGGTTTTCGACTGATCTACTAACCCAAAACGATCAACTAACTCAGATGGGCCGGGAGCAATCCCGGCCCTTTCCGCGTCAACGCACGGCGCCATGCCGAACGGGTCAATTCCCTTGGGCGTGCATCTGCTTTTCCAACACACGCAGCTGCCGCATCATCGAGACCTCGGCTTGATCGAATTCCTGCAACTGTTTCCGGCTGGCTCCAGCAGCAACCAGCTGCGCGCGCACCTGGCGGTTCTGCTCGCGCATCATGGAGCGCATTTCGTTGAACTCATTGTCGCGGGTTCCAGCGCATCCGCAGAGCGTCAGCGCGGCGATGCCCATGACAATGGCGAAAACGTGGGTGACCCGATGGGTGAGAGACCGTTTCATTCGCGAGTTGATTGGGCGGTGTGGTTATCTCGAAACCTTGTCCGAAGGCGACGAAACCATGGAAGACGGCGCAATCTCCCGCACACGCCCGGCGGGAATTTTTGCCGGCCGTCCCTGGTGATCGGTGTAAACGTAAACATTGCCTTCCAGCTTTGGTTTGCCGTGGGAGATCACCTGCCCGCCGCTGTTCGTGGTAATCGTGTAACGCCGCGAGCAGCCAGTCACCAGCAATGCGGCCATCAGGATTGCGAAGATCGTCTTCATATTGAAAAGGGCGGTGCAGTTCACGCGCTCCTGCGCTTATGCAGCAGTTTCTGGCCGCTGGCAAGCTTCCCGACGAATGACACCAGCGTTGCTTGGAGAATCTGACAGGAGAATTCAGCCACGGATGCACACGGATGAAACACAGATCGGGAAGGGGAAGCATTCTTTTGTTACCGACGAGATCAGCTCCAACATTTCGGCGAATCGCTGCCCTATCGGGGTTCACAGTTTATCCGTGTGAATCTGTGTTCATCTGTGGCTTGCATGGCATTCGGGTGAGTCTTGAACAACCACCTGGAGTCCATGGCAGCGGAGGGTTACAAACACGGTTCTGACGTGGAACGGCTAATTGCGTCCCGGCTCTTTACACCGGCGCGGGTTCGGACAATCTACAAAGCATGAAAAAGAGGATGATCGCTCTGGTGGCGCTGTTCCTTGTCGCAGCCATGGTGACGGCGCAAGCCGCGTCGTGGTTCGATTTCGGCAAATCGAAGTCCGAATCCAAGCCGGCCCAAAACAAGAAGCTGCCCGGGGTGGAGATGGCGCAGACGCTCTCGGTCATCACCGGCGTGGCCATCTCGCCGCTGTTCGGCGTCGCCGCAGTGGGCGCGTGGCAGTATTACAAGGCCGAAACTCCCGAACAAAAAGCGAAGCTGCATTGGTTTTCGAATCCAAGCTTCTGGATTCCTGCGCTCGTCCTGGTGACGCTCTGCTTCATCAAGGACACCGCCGGGACCGCCCTGCCCACCGCACTCAAAAAGCCGTTGGACATCGCCGACACCATCGAAAACAAGATCAGCGGCCTGGTGGCCACGGGCGCTTTCGTGCCGCTCGCAATCACATTGTTTCAACAAAGCGCTCCCGGCGATGGCGCGATGCTCAGTTCTCTCGGCTTTGCCGCCGCCGACCTGACTTGGCTCTACAACATTCTGATCACGCCGATCGCGATGATCGCCTTTTTTCTGGTTTTCCTCGCTTCCAACGCGATCAACATCCTGATCCTTCTCAGTCCGTTTACGACCGTGGATGCCGCCTTGAAGAGCTTCCGCCTGGCGATTCTCGCGAGTGTCGTCGGAACCGCGTGGGTGAATCCGTGGGTTGGAGCCGCTTGGGCCTTGTTCATCATTCTGGTCGCTTACTTCATTGCGGGCTGGTCGTTCCGGCTGTCGCACTTCGGAGTCGTGTTCACGTGGGACTTCATTTCGCGACGCAGCAAGCGATTCAAACCGAACGCAGTCGAGAACAAGCTGTTCCTCGCGCGAAAAGTGAACCGCATTCCCGCGCGCACGTACGGGCGGTTGAGCAAGGACGCGCAGGGCAATCTCATTTTGAAGTATCGGCCGTGGCTGATCCTGCCCGAGCGCACGACGGCATTGCCGGCGGGGAGTTACGTCGCCGGTTGCGGCATGCTGTATTCTGAAGTTGTCCGTGTAGAAGGCGAGGAAGCGCGAACCGTGTTGCTGCTTCCGCCGCGCTACGTGGGGCATGAGGAACAGTTGGCGGCGATTTATGGTTTCTCCGGAACGCGTGAAGTGGGATTGAAAGCGGCGTGGACCTGGCTGAAGAACACGTTTCGAGGACAAGGTTCGCCGGCATTGCGGCCCGCTTGAATGCCCAGTTCGATCATCTGACGGGACGGGTGCTGACCCATTTGCAGGATAATCGTCCAGACTATGGCAGCAACGTCGATCGATAGAACTGCGGTTCTACAGTCAAGCCATCCAGGGAGTAGTTGAACACACTTGGGGACGGGATATTCGTGCT
>CAMLLE010000367.1 GCA_946480555.1 uncultured Verrucomicrobia subdivision 3 bacterium | reverse complement strand
GCGTCGGCGACTCCACCGCGTCATACGTTCGTGCCTTTTCAATGAACAGATACACGCGCCAGAAGTTCCCCTCCGAGTCGCGATACACCGGCGCGGCGTCCAACGTTGGAATCAACGTCAGCGCGCGGCGGCTCTGATCCGGCTGACCGGCGAACTTCTGGTTCAAATGCGTGGTCACCCGCGAGATGTTCTCCATCAGCGCGACGGGATTTTTGAAGATCAAATGATTGATGCGCTGGAAAATGTAGCGAACCCGCGCTCCGGCCTGATCGAAGACAACGCAGTAAGTGTCGTTGATGTGGCCGCTGCCGTAAGGCTCCGCCTGCACCAACTCGCCGGGGATTTGAAACACGCGCGCCACGGCGCGGACATCATGCCTTGCCTTCACGCCCACAACCTTTCCGGATAATGCTTCTGCCCGATCAGCTGACTGATGCTGCCAACGACGCGTGGCCGATCTTCGCGATAGGTAACGCCGAACCAGGAATCCGCCGAGCGCAACACGCGCAGCCGTTCCTGGCCGGAACCGATCAGCGCGTTCACCACGCTCGGAATGTAAAACTCGGACTTTTCTTCCCGTCCCTGTCTTTCAAGAAACGTCACAAACTGCTCGCGCAGGTGTTCGAAGACCGTCGACGTGAAGGCCCACATGTTCATCGACACCACTTCGTCGCCGGTGAGCGGAAATGTTTTGCCCGAGCCATCCACGAACTTCGCACCGGCCCCGTCCTTCTCGATTCTGGTCAATTCCGTGACGCTCTTCAGAAATCCGTCCGCCGTCACCTCGCAGACGCCGCGCGCCACGCTGCCAAACTCAGACAACGTGTTGCGCAGGACAAATCCCACCATGGCGTATCCGGCAGCGCCAGATTGCAGGTGCCGGGCAAGCACGCGAAAGGAACTCGTGCCGTAAAAGTCGTCGGCATTGATCACTCCGAATGGTTCGTCGATCACATCCGCGCCGGCGAGGATCGCCTGGCCAGTGCCCCAGGGTTTCGAGCGATTCAGCGGGACGGAGAATCCCGACGGCAGTTTGTCCAGCTCCTGAAAGACATACTCCACCTTCACGCGCTTTTCGAAGCGTGCGCCGATGGCTTCTTTGAAGGCCGCTTCGATGTCGCGGCGGATCACGAACACGAGTTTGTTGAATCCCGCGTTGATCGCGTCGTAGATCGAATAGTCGATGATCGTTTCACCGCCGGGCCCGATGGGATCGATCTGTTTCAATCCGCCGTAACGGCTGCCGACTCCGGCAGCGAGAACCAGTAATGTGAGATGCTTGTTCATTTCAAATCCGAGGCGCAGCATTGGACTGCATCAACGCGCAGGCTGCCGGTTCGGCACGAAGACCATCGTTCCCCAGTCCTGCAGCCGGTGAAAATCCGCCTCCGCATGCGGCGATGAAGATGACAATACCGCGCGCATACCAGCGCGCTCGTAATCGTAACGCCCAAATGAAAATCGCCACTGCGCGCCATTCAAAGCCCCGGCCTCTCCGCTGACCGACATACCGGGAATCTCCGCATAGACGAACCACTGCTCCACTTCGGGCTGCACCCAGACGCGCGATTCAAACGCGCCCGCCGGCAGCAGCGCGCCTGCAAGCCCGTCCTTCAGCCGGAGCGTGGAAGCGGCCTCGGCATCTTCATAGCGCAACTGGAGCCGATGGTTGTTCGGCGTGACGTGGAACTCGACGTAGGCGGGCTGATTCGCCACCTGAAAAAACATTTCGAAACTGTCGCCGAGCAGCCACAGCTGCTGGTTGTGATTCGTGGCGTGGTTGAAGATGTCCAGGTCCGTCATCTCCGCGAATACGTGCAGAGAGCTTCCCCGCCATCCGACCCGCACTTCGCTGGGAACGAAATCGAACTCCTCGAATTGCCGCCAGGCTTGCCTGAGGGGAATACAGGGAGCGCCGCGAAACGCCCTCCGCACAATTTCGACATCGTTCGACAGAAACGAAGGCAGTTCCCGGCATTGAACCGGCGCGGATGCCTCCGACGAGGCGCCTGGCGCGAGAATGTCTGCGCCGCTCTTCATTTCAAAATAACCGGAAGACTCGCTGCAGCGACAGCCTGGCCAACGCGACGGCTCTTTTCGTCGGGAACATGCAGCGCCACCCGCGCACCGATTTCTGGAAACTCCGCCGTGAGCACTTCGCGCGCGCGCTCAAGCACGATGTCCCCGCCTTTGCCCGTCGTAACACGGCCCAGGACCAGCATGTGTCGGAAGTCGTAGAAGGCCGCATAGTGCGGAATCGCATAGCCGAGATACACGCCAATCGTTTCGTAAATCTTTGCCGCGCGAACATCGCCCGCCGCCATGAGCCGCTGCACTTCCTTCAATCGCTCGGGCAGGCCCATTTCCCTCGGCAGTTCAATGCCTGCCGCGGGCAGCAGTTTGTTCACGGCTTGCTGGGAAAAATAGAGCGCCCCCACACCGCGATCGCCGGACCATTCGTCCGCCACCGCTGCGGGATTGTAATCCACCGGCGCGAAAGCGAGCTCGCTCAGCCAGCCAGTCATGCCGCCTTTTGTGTTCAGATAACCTGCCGCCTGACTGGAACCCATCGCGATGCCGAGCAGCCCGTTTTCCTTGAGCGACATCGCGCCCGCCAGCGCGGTGACGTCGCCGTCGTTCGCCACTTCCACCGGCACGCGCCATTCGTCGCGAATGCGCGTGAACAGCTTCTTGGCTTCGTCAAAACGATTTGCCGGAATTGCGCGAAGGAGCGATGCCACCATGAAGAGGTTGTTTACGATCACGCCTGCCGAACTTCCGCCAATCGCATCCACACGCGGCAAATGCCCAGCGGCCTTCTTCAATCCGGAATTGAGATGTCCGTAGTGATAGTTCGGGTCGGACTGGTCCTTCGGATTCCACGGGAACTCATCGCTGTAAACCACCTCGCCGTCCTTCACTGCGGCGACTTTGTAATCACTCGCGCCGAGATCGAAGCCAATGCGGCAGCCTTCCAGGTGGCCGCCGAGCGTCGCGTTCATTTCCCTCGCCGCCGGGACCGAATCAGCGTCGGTCAACGCCACTTCGAATGCCCGCTCATAGACGCGGCTCATCAGCTCGACATCGAATGCGCGCGGGCCGGTTGTGGAATAGCATTGCTGAATCTTCTCACCGATGGCGCGCGGTCCGCCGAAGTGAATTTTCCAGCCACCGCGCGCCCACAGCAGGAATTTAACGATGCGCTCCACATATGTGACCGTCTCGGCATCTGCATCCGGCCGGATGACCGTTTCGTAGCGCGAGAGCAAGCCGGCTTCGCGTTCGAGGCCGATGACAAGCGGAACGCCGCGGCCCGATTCCCGGGCGGCTTTGACGTAACTGCGATTGAACAGAATCGCGGGCTGAAACCCGGGATCCAAGGGAGCGGCAATGCGTGGCTGAATGGTCATGGTTGAATGGCAGAAAACGGTATCAATGTTCTATTCCAAGGTGCTGATAAAAAAAATCCGGACTCGTCAGGCAGGGATGCCCGGCCCAGGCATCCGCGCCGCAACGCGGCGCAAGGAGCGCTCGGCTGGTGACGGGGCTTGTGATGTCCTGGATCCTCCGCCGCGCTTTCAGCGTGGGGTTGCCTGAGCCAGGCAACCCTACGTTGGAATGTCTGCGCAGCATTTGCGCCTTGCTATCGATTGGAGGATTCCGGCGCGACGAATGCCGTTGCGTGTTCCGATTCATTCCTTCCCACCTTTCGCCTTGGGTGAGATGACCCACGAAACCGCGCCAGACGAATCGGTCCCACCCTCACCAGCGACGCGCGCCTGAAGCAAGTAGGTCGCGCCCGGCTTCCTCGCCGGCACTTTCAGCACGTAAACCGGATTTCGATGCTCACTCCCCGAGAACCCTGCATGGGTCTCACGCGCGATCTCGGCTCCGTTCTCCAGCAGCGCGACGGAATCGATCTTCAGCGCATGGGCGCCCCGGCTGTATTCGAATGTGACGTGATATTCGCCTGCGCCCGCCAGCTGTTCCGTCACATTCCAATCCACCGTGTTGAGCTGCGTTGAAATCATCGAGAGCTTCCATTCGCCGACGAGGACTGAACGGTCTCGGCGGAAATTCACGCCGAGCTTCTCCAGCCGCTTTTCATGGACTGCCAGCCGGCGGAAGAAGTCCGCTTCGTTGCGCGCCGCTTTTGGCGACCACAGCACTTCCGCCATGGCGTTCAGGCGCGGGAAAATCATGTAGTCGAGATGCGGAGCCGAGGCGATGTACTCCGTCCACAAGTTCGCCTGCGCTCCGAGGATGTGCTTCGCCTTGTCAGAGCTCAGCCCGGCGGGGACTGGTTCAAATGCGTAAACCTTCTTCAGCGGCAAATAGCAGCAGATGGCCCGCGGCTCCAGCGATTGGTCCAGCGCCTGATAATGATCGAAGTAGCAAGATCGGAAGAGCACACGTCTGAACTCCAGTCACGATAGCCAATCTCGTAT
>CAMLLE010000366.1 GCA_946480555.1 uncultured Verrucomicrobia subdivision 3 bacterium | reverse complement strand
GCGGTGGAGGAGATTTGGGCCGAGCACAGCGAGGCGGATGCGTTCTTCGAAGAGTGCAAACCGGTGCTGGACCGCGGCGCGGCCGTGGTTCGTCTGCTGGCCGAAGACTTCGGGAGTTCCAAACCGAATACGCGCACGCCGATCTTTGAAATATCCGACAAGATCATCGGCAGCCGGATCGGCCCGTACAAGTTGCTTCAAACGATCGGTGAAGGCGGCTGTGGTGTGGTTTACCTGGCAGAGCAAACCAAACCGGTGCGCCGCTGCGTGGCGTTGAAGGTCATCAAGCTCGGGATGGACACGAAGAATGTCATCGCGCGCTTCGAAGCGGAGCGGCAGGCGCTGGCATTGATGGATCATCCCAACATCGCACGTGTGCTCGATGCCAGTGCGACCGAGACGGGGCGTCCGTATTTCGTGATGGAGCTCGTCCGCGGAATCAAAATCACAACCTACTGCGACGAGCATCGCCTGGATGTGCGTCAGCGGCTGGAGTTGTTCCTTCAGATCTGCGGCGCGATCCAGCACGCGCACCAGAAGGGAATTGTTCATCGCGACATCAAACCATCGAACATTCTCGTCACCATCATCGACGGCGTTCCGGTGCCCAAGGTCATCGACTTCGGCATCGCGAAAGCCACCGGCGGCGAGCGGCTCACGGACAGCACGCTCTTCACCGCCTACGAACAGTTCATCGGCACGCCCGCTTACATGAGCCCGGAGCAGGCCCAGCTCAGCGGATTGGATGTGGACACGCGCAGCGACATCTATTCGCTCGGCGTGTTGCTCTATGAGTTGCTCACCGGCAGGACACCATTCGATCAGGCCGAACTCTTGAAGTCCGGATTGGATGAAATGCGCCGCACGCTGCTTGAGCGCGAACCGCATCGGCCTTCCACACGGCTGAATGGAATGCAGGCCGACGAATTGACGCAAACCACACTCTGCCGGCAGGTGGAATCGCCCAGGCTCAAATCAATCCTGAAGGGCGATCTCGACTGGATCGTCATGAAGGCGCTGGAGAAGGATCGCAATCGCCGGTATCAGACGGCGAACGCGCTGGCGATGGATCTCGAGCGTTATCTGCACAACGAACCGGTGTTTGCACGGCCGCCCAGCCGGCTGTATCGGCTCCAGAAACTGATCCGGCGAAACAAGACGATGTTTTGCTCCGTGGCGGCGGTGAGCCTTGCGTTGGTGGCGGGACTGGGAACTTCCACGTGGCTTTTCCTTCGCGAGCGCGAAGCGCGGCGCGAGGCGGATCACTTGCGCACCGAGGCGGATGCGCGGGCGCAGATTTCCCAGGCGGCGCTGTTGATCGGGCGAGATCAACTGGCCGCTGCGGACCGGTTGGTGGAGCAGATTCAAGTTCCGGTGACACAACCTTCCGTTGAAGCAGCGAATGTATTTCGCGCGCTCGGCGTTTGGAACGTCACGCAAGGACGCTGGGCTGTGGCGGCGGACAGGTATCTGATGTTGGAGCGCGCGAATCGCGTGGACAAAACCGACACCACCGCTGACGTGTCGCGCGATTTGCTGGGGGCAGGGCCGGCGCTGATCATGGCCGGGCGATTGGATGAATATCGCGAGTTTGTGCGCGCAACGATCGCGCGATTCGCCGACACCACCGATCCCACCGCGGCGGAACAAGTGATCAAGAACAGCCTGATCGTTCAGCCCGACCCCGTAGTGCTGCAGAAACTCGCGCCCTTCGCCAAACTGGTCACTGACGCCGTGGCGAAAGGCCGCCTGGAAAGTGTGCCGGATGGGTATTTGCTCGGCTGGCGAACGCTCGCGCTCGCCTTGTACGAGTATCGGAAACGGAATTTCGCCGATGCTGTTTATTGGGGGCACTCATGCTTGTCTTATCCGGAACATCCGCGCGCCCGTCAGGCCATGGCGCGGCTGGTCCTGGCGATGGCCCATGCGCGGTTGCATAACCTGGAAGCCGCCCGAAAGGAGCTCGCGCACGGGCGCGAATTGATCCGCGAACGTCTGCCCCATGGGCCAAACACAATTTCCGATCTCGGCACCCAGGAAACGGGTGTCTGGCACGATTGGGTGATCGCGCATCTGCTCCTTTCCGAAGCGGAAGCTTCTGTGAAGTAGGCCTGCGCGTAAGTCGGTGTCGTTAACGAAACATCTCCCGGAAATTATTTTGGCCCTCATCAAAAATTTCTGAGGGAAATGGTCCGGAAACGGCGCAATACAGATTGATGGCCGACAATTTCGTGTCGTTTTTGACGAGAAGAGCCGCTGCGTAATCCACGCGCAGTTCACGGCTTTGAATTTCCCCTCGCGGACCTCAACAACCTATCGATGAAAAAAACAATCGTTAACCAAACCGGTTCAGGCCTGAGGCCTGAACGTCAATTCCGTCGTTCACCATTCCGGCTCGGAAAGCCTGCCGTGGCTGGCCTGACTCTCGGGCTCGCCCTCCTGCCGGAAGTCGTCCGTGCCGACGCCACCTGGGTCGGCGACGTCAGCCAGGATTGGAACAACGCCGCCAACTGGAGCAGTGATCCGGCGAATCCGACCGGTAACTTCTTCGTCAATTCCGATGCTGCGGGCGTTTTCCCGATTCTCAGCGCGAATTCCGCTTTTTCGCCCGTGGATATCATCATCGGCGATGCTGGCGCCGTTGGGCGGCTGGACCAGACCGCCGGCAGCCTTTCCACCGGAAATGGAAACTGGCTCATAATCGGAAGAAATGGAACGGGCATGCTTAACGTCAGCGGCGGCACCTTGAGTGCGGGAAGCATTCGCCTCGCGCGGACCACCGGCACGGCGATTTCGACGGGCACGCTCAATCTGACGAACGCGACCGTCAACGTAACCGGTGCCACGGTGATCGTGGATGGCAACAACGTGTCCAGCACGTGCCTCGGCACACTGAATGTGGGCAGCGGCGCCACCGTTAATTCTGAGAACGACCTGCTCATGGCTTTTGCGGGCGATGCCTCGTCCGTGGCTGAGGTGAATGTCGCCGCGGGCGGAACCTTCAACGTGGCCACGACCACGGAACGCTGGTTGATCGTCAGCCAATGGGATCTCCTGCGCGGCCGTTTGAACGTCAACGGCGGCACGGTCAATCTGAATGCGAACACTGACCTTCGCTTCAGCACGGGCAACAACAGCGGCGCGAACGAGGTGAACTTGAACAGCGGCGCCATCAACTCGTGGAGCGGGAACCAGGCGGGCACGACCAACACCTCCGTGGTTGATTTGAACCGGAGCAGCGGCAGCGCGAACAATACCTTCAACCTGAATGGCGGCACGCTGACGATCAGCCAGGTGATCACCGACAACGACGGTGGCACCGTGGCCTTCAACTTCAACGGCGGTGTTCTGAGGGCGGCGGCCAATACGGCCAATTTTGTCCAGCTGGGCGGCGGCGGCCAGAGCGCCAATGTGCTCGATGGCGGCGCCATCATCGATTCCGCCGGGTTCAATGTCGGCATCCCGCAGCATCTGCAGCCGGGCGGCGCGAACACCGGGGGCCTGACCAAGATCGGCAACGGCACGCTGACGCTGTCTGGCGGTTACAGCTATGGTGGACCAACCGCAGTGCGCGGCGGCACGCTGGTTTTGGATGCCTCTCAAAGCAGCTCCAGCTCCAGCGCGCTGGTGGTAAGCAATGCCACCTTGAGCCTCGTGTTGAACAACGGCAATTCCTCCATTTCCGCCGGCGGTGTATCGCTCGCGGGTGCGAATGTCTTGAACTTCAATTTCGGCACGGCCAGTTCTCCCACGGCCCGCGCAATCGATGCCAGCGGTTTCGCGGTCAATGTCGCCGGCACGAATATCATCAACATCACCGGCCCGCTCCTGGTCGTCGGCCAGTATCCGCTGATCTACACCGGTAATTCAGTTCCGACGAACAACTTCATTCTCGGACCCCTGCCGGTCGGCATGGTCGCGCGGCTCGTTGACTCCGGAACTTCGCTGGACCTTCAAATCACCGCCGCTGGCCAGAGCCTCACCTGGTACGGCGCGGATGCGGGCGGCAATCCGCTGACCAACTGGAACATCAACGCCAGCATGAACTGGAACAATGGCACGGCGAAATACCTCCAATACTCTGGAAACAGCTACGGCGACAACGTGACATTTGATGACAACGTCTTCCCGGGAATGACCACGATCGCCCTCAATACACGCGTCGTCCCCAGCACCGTCCTCTTCAACGCCACCCAGCCTTACAGCATCACTGGAAGCGGTGGGATTGATGGTGCCACCGCCTTGGTGGTCACCAACTCCGGTTCCGTGTTCCTGGGCACAAGCAACAGCTACATGGGTGGTACCTTCATCGGTGGCGGCGTCCTTTCAGTCACCAACGACGTGGCGCTCGGCACCAACACCAACCCGGTGACTCTGACGGGCGGCACCCTGCAGTACGAGGCAAATGCCACCAGCACCAAGCCGAACGCGACTGGCGCGCTCATGCTCATG
>CAMLLE010000365.1 GCA_946480555.1 uncultured Verrucomicrobia subdivision 3 bacterium | reverse complement strand
TCTGGAAGGCGCGCTGACGTGGGCGTTTGAGTTTGAGGATCAACCGCCGTTTGCTGGATTTCGTCAGCTGGCGAGCACGGGTCTGGATTTGCCGGTGCTGAATGTGTTTCGGATGTTCGGCAAGATGAGCGGGCAACAACTGCCGGTCGTCAGCAGTTCCGGGCTCAATGAGGAAATCATCCGCAAGTCCAACGTGCGCGGTGGGGCGGATGTTTCCGCCTATGCCAGTCTCGATCAAAACACCGTTGCGGTGCTCGTCTGGCACTATCACGACGACGATCTTCCCGCACCAGCCGCCGCGGTGAACCTGCGTTTGGAGGGCTTTGCGCTGGCCGATGGCAAAGCACGGCTGACCCACTACCGTATCGATGCCGATCACAGCAATTCCTACCAGGCCTGGCTGCGGATGGGTTCACCGGCTGCGCCAACGGAAACGCAATACGCGCAGCTCGAGAAATCCGGGCGACTCGCCGAACTGGAACCGCCCCGGAGCATCACCATCAAGGACAACGCTCTGGATCTGCAGATCACCTTGCCTCGACAGGCGGTGTCGCTGTTGGTCATCCATGCTGATTGAAACTTGGCAAGTGCCACTCAGTTTCGTTTCAGCAGAGACCAGGCATGTTGAATCCCGATCTCTGACCCGGAAATATTCGAAGCGGTGGCGGCTCGGTCGGGCGGGGGAACTGCTCGCTGGCACGGCGTCTCACGATTCCTGAAAGCGCATGGATTGCGCGCGGCTTTCAGGCCGCAGCCCGATCCCATTGCTTGACCGCCTGGTGGCAGTTTTAACTTCGTTACCCTTCCTTGATAGATTTTGTTCATGTGTTGAGTGGCTGTTTGTCGTTGCTTTGACCTGCGGCTGGTGAGTGGCGAAAGAGTTCCACGAAACGGCGCCGGTGCTGACTGGTGGAATGGGATGACGGAAATGCCTTCCGCGGGCCGGAGCGCCGGATGGTGGAGCGGCTTTCATCAGTTCGTTTCTGATCCCCAGCACGGGATTCTCAGAAGAAGTTGCGGCCGACAATCTCTGGCGCAAAACCTTTTGCTCTTCGTCGTGTGCTATGGGGCCTTCTGCGTGTGAACGGTTCGACTTGTTCTCCGTTTCATGGGGAACATCATCACGGTCGTTGAGCACGACTTCAGCCTTTCTTCAAGTCCTTCCCCGGCGGATGCTTCCGTAATCCTCCTGATTTCAAAATTCGGTATTCGATGACATTGAATGGGCTTCCGCCGATTCCCTATGCTTTGTGGACAAGAATGAATTGACCCGGTGGTTCCCGTATGGATTATCTAATGATAGTGATCGCAGCAGGAAAGGCTTACTTCGTTTCGCATGACACCCGGAGCAACCAGAGGATTGTCAGGCGTGAAACGCTCGTGACGGCCACCGGAACGGATTCATCTTTGACCGAACGGCCGCACGCGCGTTCGCAGCTCTACTTCACTCTGGCAAGCCCACTCTCGAAATGAAAACGCTCCTTGTCCTGGCTCCTCATCCGGAACTGGCTGAGACGCTCCGCGCAGGTCTCAGTCCTGAACAGTATCGCATCGTTCATCGTGCCGGCGTTGAAGAAGCCGAGCCGCTTCTGGCTCACGGCCTTGCCAACGCCTGCATCGTCGATGTCGAACTGGCCGGGGTTCAGGAAATCTGGATTCTCGAAAAGCTCCGCCGCCGCGCACCCCGCTGCCCGATCATTCTCTTCACCGGCTCGAAGCAATGGGAGTGGGAAGAGGAAGCCTATCTCAAGGGTGCAACGCACGTGCTCGGCAAACCAGTGCGCATGCGGATGTTCAGCGCGTTGCTGGACCGGCTTTGGGCCACGCCGGCTTCGGGGGCCGGGGAGGCGTCAAACGCGGCGAAACTGCAGCAGCCTGAATTGATCAAGGTTGCAGAACCGGCCACACCGCAGCTCACCGGTGCGGCTGCCCAAGCGAGCTATCAGAGTCTCGGCGCGCTTCGCGGGTTCTCGGCCATTCTCACGCATTCGCTCGATGCGGAGGCGATGCTCAAACAATTTCTCCTGCTGCTGCGCGAATTGATTGGGATCAATCGCGCCGCGGTTTTCCTGCATCAGCCGGCGCAGTGGATGGGGCAGCAATTGCCGGTGGAATCGGGACGCCGCCTGCGCGCCGCTTGCGCGATCGGTGTGTCCCCCGGATTGCTCGAACACTTCGAGCTTTCATTCGAAACGGGCATGGGCGGGCAGGTTTCACGGCTTGGCCGCATTCTCCGCCGCAACAGCGAAGAGGCGCGGCGCGATCCGGAAACGCAGAAGGAATTCGAACTTCTCGGAACGCAGGTCGCCGTGCCGATCCTCGATCGCGAAACCGTCGTGGGCGTTGCTGTGTTCGATGGCCACATCACGGGCGAGCCGCTGGCGAATGCGGAGCTGGAGCTGATCTTCCACTTGCTGGAACAAGTCGGTCTCGCGGTGAAGAACATCTGGCTGCACGATCAGCTGGGGGCCAATCACGAGATGATGGCGGGCATTTTGCGCGAGTTGAACAACGCCTGCGTGGTGGTCAACCGCGATCTGGCCGTGTTGCATTCGAACAAGATGGCGCGCCGGTTCTTCACAATCTCAAACCGCCGCACGAATGAACTGGAGTTCAGCGACCTGCCGCAGGCGATTGGGGCGAAGGTTTATCAAGTGCTGAAGACGGGCACCGCGGTGCCAACCTTCAAATATCAGCCGGAGGACTCACCGGGCACGATCTACAACGTCAACATTGTTCCCTTCCAGCGCGCGAGCGGCGGGCAGCCGGCGTCGGCGTTGCTGATGGTGGAAGACTTGACGCAAAGCGAACAGCTGCGGCGGCTCGAGATCGAGACCGCAAACCTCCGCCTGGTGCGCACCATGGCTGACCGCCTCGCGCATGAGATCGGAAACGCGATGGTGCCGCTCTCCACCCATCAGCAGTTGCTCGCAGACAAATATAAGGATCCCGAGTTCCGCGCCTCGCTGGACGCTGCGCTGGCCGATGGCGTGAAGCGCGTCACGCGCCTGATCAACCAGATGCGTTTCCTCGCCCGCGATTCCCTTCTGGCGCAGGAAGCCTTCCCGATGACGCCGCTCATCGAAGAAGCGTATCAAGAAGCCCGCAAACATCAGCCGGTCAAAACGGCCGAGTTCCAATACGAGGACGAAGACAAGCCGTTCATCGTCACAGGCGATCGCGCCGCGCTGAAGCACGCGCTGACGGAAGTAATCATCAACGCGCTTCAGGCCAATCCGAACAATCCGAAGATCGACGTCAGCCTGCACGAACACGCCAATGGCAATGGCCGGTCGGCGTTGCAGATCGAGGTTCACGACAACGGAAGCGGCTTCAGTTCGGAAGCCGTGCAGAATGCGCCTTCACCGTTTTTCACCACGCGCAATGTGGGCCTGGGATTGGGGCTGACCGTCACGCGCAAGATCATTGAGACGCATCAGGGCAAGCTCGAGATCGTGCCGCCGAAGACGGGCCAGTCCGGCATCGTGCGGATTTCCCTTCCGGTTGAGGCGGCCTTCAAGGCTTGATCGCTGGTCGGACAACACGCGCCGGGGATGCGCCCGTCAAACGTCTCGCAGCCGCGGTGAGATTGTCGGAAAAGCGGAGAGCGGGAAACGCTGCTTCGGCAAGCCGAGCACGCCTTTGCCGTACGGCCCGCCGCTGAGCGAATCGCGTCTCACTGTTTGATCAACAGGGACGCTTGAAGTTCCAGCACGTCGATAGGAGGCCATCGCTGCGGATCGCAAGGTTGCACTCCTTTCGCAGCCGGCGCAACTTGGCACCCGCACCATCCTGGCCCGTGATCCGGGCCGACAAAGTGTAGGGCAGCCTTTCCAGGCTGCCGGTTGGCGGCGCTTTCCAGCGCCGTGTCGACCGAATTGTTCTGCGAAACGGGACTCGAAAGTCCCGTTCACTGGCAGGCTGGAAAGCCTGCCCTACGTTCCCCCCAATGGTGCGGGTGCCGGGTTGCGCCCATTCGCAGCCGGTCATCGGTTTTGGAGTGGCAATTCTGGAAGCGGGGCGTAATGATCGGGCCGTTCGATGCGGCCTGACCAATACCACTTCCATCAGGCGGGACACGGGAAAGCGCGCTTTCTTCAGGGGCAGCGTATTACTCGTAGGATTCATTTTTCTGGCGGGAGGATCTTCCCGGTCGCTTTCTCCCCGTTTTTGTTTTGCGGACTGTTGTTGATTTCAGCCGCCGTTTCCCACGCCGCATCGACCGGCAACGCTGTTTCAGACCGGACGGCGGGAACCGCTATCGAAACGTTCAATACGATCGCCTGGATCGGGATCGCCCTGCTGTTCAGTTTGCTGGTCTGGATATTCACCTTGAAGCGGGAGGTGAACATCCGAACCGCGGCATTGAGGGAAAGTGAAGCCAGATCGCGTGCGGACCAGGCCAGGTCGGAAGCCGCCCGCGAAGCCGCCCAGCAACAGATGGCGGCGATGAAACAGGTCGGACAG
>CAMLLE010000364.1 GCA_946480555.1 uncultured Verrucomicrobia subdivision 3 bacterium | reverse complement strand
GGTTACGCAGGCAGTTTCGTTTGATCCGGGCGTGATGTCAGTTCAAGTGGAAGTGCCGATTGTGAACGACGGCCAGGCAGAGGCGAATGAGACTGTCCAACTGACACTGTCCCAGCCAAGCTCCGGCGTGCGCGTAAGATCCCCGGCCACCGCGACGCTGGTCATCACGGACGACGATGCAGTGACTGAGTCGCTTCCGCTAACGTTGTTCGATGGATTGGGATTTCTCTGGGATATCCAGGGCGGCGGCTACATTGACGACGGTTCGAACGATGCCTTCGACGATGCATTTCTGCTGCGGTCTTTTCCTGAGTTCGAGAACGCCCAGACGGTGGGCGGGCGCGAAGCGATCATTGGGCCGGCGAAATTTGGCGATCTCGACGTGAGCCGCCGGATTTGTGTTTCGGCTGACGGCGGATTTGCGCGCTTCCTGGAAGTGATTCACAACCCGACCGCCGGTCCGATTACGACAAACTTCTGGATCGATTCGAATTACGGCTCGGACGAATACACCTACGTGGTCAGCACTTCAAATGGCGACACGAGTTTCGCGCCGGGCGACAACTGGGTGATTACCGACGACGGAGATGGATTGGAGGATCCGACGATCCTGGTTGTGCTGGCCAATGATTTCGGGGTGATCCGGCCCGCATCGGTTTACCGGAACGGCGACGATTTGGGTTACCAGTATCACCTCACGATTCCGCCCGGTGAAACGAAGATCATCATGCACTTTGCGGCCCAGTGCAGTGATGAAGCCAGTGCGCTGGACCGCTCCGGCGGGCTTCTCATGCCTGATTCCGTGGCACTCGCACAAATGTCCGCAGCGGACCGGGCGCGCATTGTCAATTTTGGAATTCCCACCGGAGTGAGTCGTTTCAGCTGGAACGTGATCGAGTCGCCGCAACACGCCGGCCAGCCAATTGCGGTGACGATTGCTGCAATGGCTTCGTCCGGCGGCATTGCCTTCAACTTCAATGGAATGGGGGTTGTGAGCGCGCGGCGCGATGTGGCCGTCTTCCGGGCGGACTTTGAATCTGGCGACGATGGTTTTACCCTGACGGCGGATTCCAATTCCAATTCCAACCTCTGGCATCGCACCGCTCATGCGGCGGTTTCGGGCGCGCACAGCCAGTATTACGGACTGGAGAACATGTGGAATTACAGCACGGGCTTGCGCAATGCAGGAAACTTGGAATCACCCGGCATCTCCCTCGCCGGTGTCCCGCCGCCATTGTATCTGTCGTTTCAATATTTGCTCGGCACCGAAGGTTCCACCGCGTTCGACCAGGCGTCGATTCTCATATCCACCAACAATGGAGCCGCCTGGAACATGCTGGCCTCGCGCACGGCACAGAATCCCCTGAAGAACCTCGAGGGTTTTGCGAAATGGGAATACGACCTTTCCGAGTTTACGGGTGCGAATGTGCGGTTTCGCTTCAACTTCGATACGATCGATGGATCGCAGAATCTGTTCGAAGGCTGGTATGTGGATGACGTCTATGTTCGCAGCGCGGGCACGACGCTGCCGGTGTCCCAAAGCATCATCGGACCGTTTACGAATGGGGTGTGGTCCGGAACGGTCGCAGTGCTGGAAGGTGGAACCAATATCTACCTGCGCTGCGAGGATGAACTCGGAATGAATGGGGATAGCGGGACGTTCGACGTTTTAGAACAGCCGCCGGTGTTGAATTACCGCGTATTGCTCGGGACCGGAGAATTGGAACTCTCGTGGTCGGCGCCAGGCTTCCGCCTTCAACACCAGACACGCACGCTGGCCCAGGGCTTGGGAACCGGCTGGTCCGATTTTCCAGGTGGCAATGTGAGCCCGGTCGTGATCCCTCGCGACCTCGCGACTCAGGTTCGATTCTTCCGTTTGATCAAGTAGCGGAAGCCGCGCGAACATCCATCCAACGCCGTCTTCAATCGGCAAACACCGCAGAAGCCGCACATCAAAGCACACGTTGCACGTGCCATGGACCCTGCGTAGTTTGTGCTCACCCAAATGAAGCCAGACCTCATATCACACTCGTCACGGGCGGAAAACCCTTGCCGTGGTGAACCGCATGATTCCGATACACGAATTGTTGAGTCGCATCCGGTGGGATTCTGAATTCGCAAGGGGCGATTTCCAATTGGGCTACTATGATCGCGCTGAGGATCGGATTGTCTTGGTCCCGCTGAAGGAAGTCACGTTTCCCGAGGACAGCCCGCAGACGTTCCAGCTCGTTGGCAGCGAAGGAGCGGTCCATCGAATCCCGTTTCACCGCGTGCGCGAGGTTTACAAAAACTCCCAACGGATCTGGCATCGGGGCGAGGCGTCGGCATACACCTGATATGGCCGTATCAGACAGTTATCGCGAATTCGTGCTGGAACAATTGGGGCGAGTGACAACCGTGAACGGAAAGGTGATGTTCGGCGGCGTTGGCATTTATGCCCAGGGACTGTTCTTCGCCTTGATTGCGGAGGACCGGCTGTATTTCAAGGTGGACGATACGACTCGACCTGACTTTGAACAGCTCGGCATGGAACCGTTCCGGCCCTTCGGCGAAGACAGCGCCATGGGCTACTACGAAGTTCCGGCTGATGTGGCGGAGGATGTGAACCAACTGGAGAATTGGATGAAGAAGGCGATCCAAGTGGCGGCAGCAGCCAGGAGCGGCAAGAACAAGCGAGGCAAACGATGAACTCGATGAACCTGATTGTTCCTTACCGGCATGAGGGTATGCGGGTCACGTTTTCCAATCAGCTTTTGCGGGCCAGCAGTGTGAGCATCGGCCACCACCAAACAATCTTACCGTGGGGCGAGCCGGAGGACAGTCTTTACGTGCTCGGATGCGGAGGCTACGGCTTCAAGCACCTTTTTCCGGTTCGCATTCGGCGTTGCAGCGGTTTCGAAATATCACTCCAGGTCGGGTTGCTTGCGTGAGTGCAGCTCGGACCGAAGAATTTTCAATCCTGCTCGGCGCGCCAATTCCTCCCATGCTTTGCGTGACAGAAACCGACCGTGGCTCGAGTCTCTCCACTCTTCCACCCGGTGCAGCCACTCTTCGGTTTCGGAATCATCGTCCGGCACACTGCCATCGATGAGCAGGAAATGGCCGCGCGGCTTCAGGACCCGAGCCGCTTCCTGAACGAATCGTTCTGGCGAACTAAAATGATGCGAAGCCACGCGCACAGTCACCAGGTCGAACGTGTCATCGCCGAATGGCATTTCTTCGTCCGGAAACAGTCGAGTCTCGATAGTGAACCCGGCTTCGGTACACAATTTCTGTGCGTTTTCGAGCATCCGGGGAGCAATGTCGCCGGCGGTGACCTTCCAGCCGTTAGCCGTTTCGCGCGAGCCAAAGCGCCGTTTGCTGCACTTTTGCTGGCAGTTGAGGGAAAAGTGAGAGAAAAGCCTAATGAAAAGGCTGGAGGCGAGGGTCGGAATCGGACTATGAGAGGACCGAATTCGAGTCAAAAATACCTTTGTTTGCAGGCTAGTCAAGCACCAGGCGCCCAGTATTTGTTTCAAGGTTTTCACCTCTTTTTATACACAGTTCTATACACAGTGTTCTTCCGTTCACTTGGCAACATTGTCAGGATCGGAGCGGAGATCCGGGTTTAGCGCCGCTGGTAAGAGTCTTTTCAATTTAGCCTGAAACGTGCAGAATCAGGCGCACATGGGCGCGAATAAACACCGGTCAATTCAGGCATGAAGATCAACCCACAAAGCTTCTTCAACTTCTGCGCGACCCACGCGCCGTTGTTGCGTGCTTTGACGGAGTAAACCGGGGAAATGTCCGAAGCCGACGTTCGACGGTTGATTCGCGCCACAGGAAGTCCGGGTGATGAGTTGTTGGAAACGACTTGGCGGCGACTGCGGGAGCTGCAAATCCTCGTCCCGATTGAGATTGGCAGCGACTTCTACTTTCTAGCTCCTCCGGTTAGTCGCCTGCTTGCTTATCTGTTTGATGAGGCCCAGGCTACAACGCCCGAAATCATTCGCGGTTACATCCAGTCGCTCGAAGCTCTCGGCAAGCAACTGGCCCGCGCGATTGATGGGGATGACATTACTGTCGTGCGACTGGCGTTGGAGGAGATTCAGCAGACGCTCCGCCGAATTCAAGCTGACTTGGATGAAACGCACCACTCTACTCTCACGGAAGTCGCTCGATATAAGACGGAGCGACAATCCATTTCTGCAAGGGACAAGTTCCGGCGCATTGTTCACTGGATGGATCGCTACGTTGATCCGATGGTGGAAATCGTGAATGCCGACGGCCCGTTGCGAGCAACATTTGACGAGATTGAGCGGCTGCTCCGCCGGGCACGCGAACACGGATTGTTTAACGACCTGCCTGCGTTGGAACGCAACACGCGGCACTTGCGGCTGGTTTCACGGCACGCACTACGCGTGTTTCAGCAGTGCCGGCGCGAATTACAGCCGCTTTACGAAACACTGCGACGTTCGTCATTCATTGCCGAGGGCGCGGCA
>CAMLLE010000363.1 GCA_946480555.1 uncultured Verrucomicrobia subdivision 3 bacterium | reverse complement strand
AGTCCCGGCGCGGAAACCGCTGGTTCTCGCTTTTCAGAATTGTCCGGCTGGCGCTGAATGAGCGCAGCGTATTGCTCGCGGCTGGCGACGAGCTCATCGAGCGGCTTCTCCCACCATCGCGAAGCCAGCAATGCAGCGATGACATCTTTGCTGAAACGGAATCCCATGATGCGCGCGGGAAATCCGGCAACAATCGCGTAAGGCGGGACGTTCCCGTAAACGACAGATCCGGCACGGATCACCGCACCATCACCAATGGTGGTGGTGGGTGGCAGAATGATCGCGTTGTGTCCCATCCAGACACCATTGCCGATGCTCAGGCTGCCCCAGGGAATCAAATCAGTTTTCACTTTCCCGAGCACGGGATTGTCGAAGAACCCGTGGGTGGATTTCGTGTTCGTCGTATGATTCCGCGTAAACGTGCGGACTGTTTCCTCAATTGAACAATAGCGTCCGATTGTGGTCACGGGTTGATACACGCGCGGATGCACCCGGCAGGGTCCAGCGGTATAAAGGCCCACATTCAGGCGGTAGTACTTTCGGAGGATTTCCCGAATCGTGATCGAAAATGCGGCACCGCCCTCGATCTGTGCCACCCAAGATCGGAACATCGCCTGTCCTTTGCGGCTTCGCAGCCGGGGATAGAGGCGCACAAACAAGGCGGACAAGGGAGATGCGTTTCCTTCCCTGATAGCGCGGTTGGATTGCACAGTCATTCCGTCAGGCTTGGTGGACGTCATCGAACCGGAACATCTCCTTCAAGAGGTTTGCGAAATTCATCCATGTTCAGTTCATCGATGCTCTTGGTCCACCATTTCGATTCCAGCAGCTCCTTGATCTTTGCTTCTGAAAATCGGAAACGAACCACGCGCGCAGGGTTGCCAGTAACCACCGCGTAAGGTGGGATGTTGCTGTGAAGAACCGAGCCTGCGCCAATCACAGCCCCGTCGCCAATCTGTTCCACACTCGGCAGAATGATGACATTGTGACCGATGAACACATCGTTGCCGATCGTCAGTTTTGTCTGAGGCAAACTGCCGGCAGGCACGTTGCCGAGTGCGGAATCGCTAAACAGTCCGTTCGGGACACGAGTGCTGGATGGTTCGTCCTGCACGACGGTGCGGACCGTGTAATAAACCGAGGAATAGCGGCCAACTGTTGTTCCCGGCGCGAGATTCCCCGGCTCGACTTCGCACGGGCCAATGCTATACAGGCCGACATCCACACCATGGAAACGGCGGAAGATGTCCCGGATTGTCAATGAGTAGACGGCGTTGCCTTCAAGTCTGAGCACGAGGCTGCGCAACAGCCACCGGCATGTGCGATTACGGATCGAAGAGTAAAGCTTGGGAATGATGGAAGCACAGATTGCGGATCGTTTCCCTTCACTGCGAGATTTGGTTTCGGTCATTGTCATGGACGTTCGGACAGAGATCGGCTCCTGCTACGACAGGGTGTCGCGCGGCTATGGCTCACTGAAAAAGTCGGTAAAAGAATGCCTGATTTGTGGGGGTCACAGTCACGACATTGAAATGGCCGGCGCGCACAGGTTGATCTGCCACCAGACTCCAGGGCCCGGTTGCTTCAGGCGCGGATTGCAGTTGAAAATTCTCCGATGGAGCGGGCCACTCGATGCGCAGTGTGCCATTGGTGTTGCTCGTCAGCATCAGTGCAATCGCAGTGTTATATGCTCCCAGGTCCACGCCCCCGCTGCCGGCAAAGCGCAGTTTCGAATCGGGGCGCAGCCTCAGCCCATCGTCGTCCGTGAATGGCAGTTGATCCGGGCCAAGTGGATCATCGACGTTTACAAATCCTGGATCACCCCCGTTCAATGAGGGGATTCCTTCCGGGAAGAAGAGCTTTCCGGAATAGGTGGGAGGATTGCCTGCAACGAAGTTGTGCGAAACGACAGAGTTTGTAGGGGGCGTGATGAACTCATACCAGCCGCGTTCGTCCAGACCGCCGGTCTGTCCGCAGCCGACGAAGATGTTGTTCCGGACGATTGCCATTTCGCTAATGCCTTGGAACGTCAGCGCATGGCGTGCCGAGGAGTTGACCGGGCTGTTCGTGGCGGCCACGTACAGGAACGTATTGTTTTCGAATGTTGTGGCGGGGTTGATGGAGATGAACCGTCCCACATCCATGAACACGTTGTTGCGGAAGGTGAGGGTGTTCATGGCTCCGGCGGTTCCTTTTTGAGATGCCAGAATTCCGGCGAAGCCGGAAACAAAGTTGCGCTCGAAGAGGACGCGCGCGTAAGGAACGCTGGGGAAATTTTCAAAAACATCCGGCGAAACCTGATAGACAACCAACGGGCTTGAATGGATGAAATTGCCGCGGAAGACGTGATCTGTGCCCATGAAATGCATCGCGTCCCAACCGTGCCCTTGCTCAATGGTGTTGTTTTCAAACAGATTGCTGACACCTCCCACCAGCCATGCGTCGTAGCTCAGATTTCGAAAAGTGTTTCCTTTGATCACGCAATTCTGTGCGCCGGACAGGATCACCAAGCCGTAAGCATAGGAGGCGTTGAGGTAGGCATGCACGGGGCCTTCATCGATGAACGGGGAGTTCACGGTCAAGGTGGTGTCGGTCACGGACTGGATTACCCGCGACGCAGTATTGGCAATGGCAGTACTGCTTCCGCGTCCGGGAACGATCGTCTGTCCGGCCGTGAAACCGGCGGCTATGAAACCGCCGTCGGCAGTCGTGACCGTATTCGAACTGAACATGAAATTGGTGCGGAGCAGAAAAATCCCGTCACGCACAACGTTGTCGAGCAGAACCACGTTGTCCGCGTTGGAAGAGAGTCTGAAATATCCCTGATTCACATCTCCGGATGAATGGCGGGTGATGTTGAAGCCTTTGATCGTGATGTATGGATGCGTGATTGAGAATCCCTGCATTGTCACCAGGCCTTCCGCTTCAAACGTGATGCGGTTCGATTCGCTGGTTCCGCCGCGGAAGGTGGATACGCGTTCGAGGTAGCTGCCGGGTTTGACGATGACTCTGTCACCGGGCTGCATTGCCGAGGCCGCGTATTGAATGAGTGCCCAGGGCAGCGCTTCCGTCCCGGGATTCGAATCATCGCCTCCCGGAGCTACGTAATAGTCGGCGGCCTTAGAACAGATGGGCGCTAGCAAGAAAACAACGGCAAATTTGAGGGCGCGAAATGTTTTCATTTTTTGAAGGTCACGTTCGACCGGCGAATCAGATTTCAAACCGCAACCAGAAGCGGCACTGTGTTCGGCCGAACTTTCCGGGAATCCGGGGTACGATCCGCCGATACCATATCTTGTGAAACACAAGCTTCATCAATGCTGATGCTTGCTTCAGCAGACCGATTCGGAACTCCGTTCCGAATCGATTTCCCACCAGATGCCAGGTTCCGATCGCAATCTCCGCTCCCCCCAGCTGAACCTTGTGTTCGTAGCTTCCAGGGCCACTGTCGATGTTTCGAAATCCAGCGCCAATGGCCGACTCGAAGAACTTCACCATCGACGTGCTGCCGATGCCCAACCGATCCCATTCTTCGCCCACGGCACGGGCGGGCAATTCCGAATAGAGCACGCCGCCAAAACAATAGGTGTAGCGATTGACCACGACATTCCCGTTTGCGAGCAGACGGAAGAATTTGAGGCGCCCCAGGGCAGCGTGGGCGGTCACCAAGTCACGATGGAAGGCTTCTCCCTCTGGCCACGAACCAAAATGCCCGCCTTTCCCTTCCGTTTTCCATTGGGCTGCGTGCAGCTTCAGGAAATTTTCGAATTCTTCAATGGCTGCGGTGGAATCCGAGACAATCTGCGACTGAACTTCGTAAGCCTTTTCCAAGGCGCGGATGCGTTTTCGCCGGTTCTTTCGCTCAGAACTGCTGAGCGACTCGAGATACTTTTCAAATGTTTCGGGCAGTGAGAAGAGTGTGACCACTCCAGCCGGCTGATACTGCACGTCGCTCACCAGATTCGCGGCGCCGCGGCATGCCCGGTGCAGTGTTTCTTGTCCGCTCCAGTTCCGCGTAACCGGTCCGAGCGCCAACAAGTCGCATTGGTCTTCACCGAACAGATGGGAAATCAACCGATGCAATACACCTTCGGACGCCGCCGGATGAATGGGGGGATCGAAGGCCCGAGGCGGGATGTTCGCGCCGACCAACCGCGCCACTACAGTCTTCAACGGGCCGCACCAAAACGTTTCCAGGTAGATCGGGATAAGAGCCACGATCTGATTTTGCTGCTCAAAAACAAACAGGCGCAGCGGATTCTCTTGACCGTAGTACTTCCACCAAAGCCGCAACCAATCGAAACTCATGTAAAGCGGCCCCCCCAGGCTTGCCACCGCCTCATCCCAGCGGGCACGAAAGCCCTCCAGAGATTCGAAATCCCTTTCAATTCGGCAGGTCAAACCGGGTGCGCTGCGTGATTTGGACGGCCCGGAGAGAGCAGCCGCGGACATGGATTCGGCAATCGGCATCGAAGGATGTGGGTGTC
>CAMLLE010000362.1 GCA_946480555.1 uncultured Verrucomicrobia subdivision 3 bacterium | reverse complement strand
TTCAACCAGTCTCCGTCGGTGAAACCGGGGTTCGCCGCGCTGAACGCAATCAAAAACGTCGCCGTATTGCCACTGATCGAATAGATGCGCAGGTAATACGTCGGCGTGGTGGCGGGCGTGCCGTAACCGCCGCCAGCGTTCAATCCGGCCGTCTTGATGGCGAGCGATGTAAGCCGCATCGCGTTTGTGCCGGTGGTGAAGGTCTGACCAACGGGTGGATTGTTGTCGGTGAAATAGTTGATGGTGTCCGGCCAGGTCGTGTTGCCGCTGGTCGAGAGCTGGGCAATGTCGTCCGGCCCGAGAACGGGCGCGGTCATTCCCAGGTTCGTGAGCGTTTGCGCGTTGAGATTCCCGCCGGCGGCGAAGACGATCAAAGCCAGGATCAGGCGGCTAATGGTTGGGATTTTCATGGTTTTTGAAATAGTCAACTCAGGGCACAAACGGACGAGGAACGCAGGGCGGGCGGTCATGAAGCCTTCGCGGGAACGAGCCCGTCAGCTGTGGCGGGCAGCCCGATGTTTCCGACGCCGTCACCGATTGCACGATGACTTGCGCCAGGCCGTCAAAACAGACTGCGCTGAGCGCGAAGCGGGTTTCGTTCTGGACCGGCATAGGCCGCCCCTGCGCATTTGTGGCTTCGATTCTCACGGACATGACGTCAAAGTTGTCGGCAGTGAGCGCGCCGCGATCCGTCGTGAGCCGCAAAGGAAAGGATCGCCGGTTGTCTCAACAATGGAACAGGCAACTTCTCTACCATTCCTCTTCACCATTGTTTCCAATTTACCCGGCTCGTATGGGATTCCCATGACATCATCTGGAACGGATGCACGGGCTTTTCCTCGATGAGCCTGCCGTTGGGCGGCAGGGAAAGGTATTCGGGGAAAGAACCTTTTGCTGCAGAAGATGAAACCAGGCCGGCGACGGCAATCACGGACATGAACAAGCCGGAAGCCGCAAGCTGCTCAATGGTGGGCAGGTTCACGGCTTTCTGCAGGTTGCGCATTGCACCTTGCTTACAGGAACCTACGGAAGCCAACCAGTAGTCAGTTTCAACAATGCGAGCCACGCACCCGGCAGACTCTCGAGATTGCGCCAAATGAAATGGGCCGGGCGAAGTCACCCGGCCCATGACGATTCTGCTAGAAAATCAACGCGCGGCCCGGCGGCGGTACAGAATGGTTCCCAGGGTCCCCAATCCGAACAATGCAAACGTGCTGGGTTCAGGCACTGGCTGGCTCACCACGATGTCGTCAATCGCGAAGGTTTGTGTGCCGTTGTCCGTGTAAGTCGAACCACCGCCGTCTCCCGCCCAAGTCCCTACAAACCACGCAAAACCGATGGTGGAATAACTTAGACCCGGATTCGTGATGGTCGCGGCATGCGGGGCGAGATTGAACGTGAAGGTTTGGAAGCTCCCGTTGGCCAGGCTCCCCGAAGTCGGCTCAACTGGATTCCAGCCACCCTCGTAGTTCAGGAGCAATCTGATCGAGTTGCCGTAAACGCCCCAGCCATTCGGATTGGTCCAGTCCGAATAGACATCCACGCTCAGGCTGGTCGCTCCTGCATTCAGGTAACTTCGGGCGTCCAATTCCAGGATGGTGTTCATCGTCCAGCCCGAAAAACTGGCCGGAACCGTGAACGAATTTCCGTAGCTGTAAGTGCCATCGGAGGCACGAACCGTGTTTACCGTACCGACGGAACCGTTGAGGGTGCCCGCGGTCCACCCGTTGAGGGTGCCAGACTCAAACGATTCATAGTAGTCACCGAAGGCGCTCGGCAGCGAGCCGAGCAAGCCCACAGCAGCAAATGAGAGCACGAGTGTTTTCTTCATATGGGTATGGTTAGGATCAGACGGTGTTCTGTTGGGTTTACATCCGCCTCACAGCGCCTTGTCATCGTTGGAGAACGGATCACTGGAAATTGAATCACAAAGCCAGCGCCTCTGCGCCTCGTTAAAATGTAGTATGGAAAATGCGCAACAATGTCCGTGAAATAGCGGACCCGGCACTGGCCAGTCCGCAAGTTCAGGAACAGCGCGCTCCGCCCCCGTCGGCCTCAGCTGTGGCACGCGAATGTTCCGCGATCCGAAATCATTGCGCCGGCTTCTGAAGCTGCGTAGCGTCGCGCCGTTTCCCAGCTGAATAACGTCATCGTTGAGATACATGACTCCCGGCCGGAGGCGCTTCCCGATACGTTTT
The DNA here is from genome assembly GCA_946480555.1 of uncultured Verrucomicrobia subdivision 3 bacterium. The sequence goes on along the minus strand of CAMLLE010000362.1, from coordinate 2,292 downwards.
GCGGCGACTAAGCTATGGTTTCCAAATTGAGCATTTCGCACCTCCTACCGGCTGCGGTCGGATTTTTCCTATTGGCGAGCGTTCGCGCCGCCGAAACTCCTCTTTACCTCGACAGCACCCAGCCGCTCGAAGCGCGCGTTGAAGATCTGCTCGGCAAGCTGACGCTCGAAGAAAAGATCAAGTTGTGCCACGCGGATTCCAAGTTCACCTCGGCAGCGATTCCGCGCCTTGGCATTCCGAGGCGCTGGCTCTCGGATGGTCCGCACGGGGTCCGCGAAGATGTCGGCCCGGACACATGGGAGGTCGCCGGACGCACGGATGATTTTGCGACCTGCATGCCGGCGGCAATTGCGCTCGCGGCAACCTGGAATCCCGATCTCGCCCAGCAAACCGGTAAGGCGATCGGCGAAGAAGCCCGCAAACGCGGCAAGGACATCATGCTCGGGCCGGGCGTGAACATCATGCGCACGCCGCTCTGCGGCCGGAATTTCGAATACTACAGCGAAGATCCGTTCCTCGCCGGACGTTTGGCGGTCGGTTACATCCGCGGAATGCAGGCGCAAGGCGTTGCGGCATGCGTAAAGCATTTCGCCGCCAACAACCAGGAAACGCAGCGCGGCACCATCAACGTGGAGATGGACGAACGCACTCTGCGCGAAATCTATTTGCCGGCCTTCAAGGCCGCCGTGCAGGAGGCGAAGGTCTGGACCGTCATGGGTGCCTACAACAAGTTCCGCGGCACGCATTGCTGCGAAAGCGATTATCTGCTGAACCAGATTCTCAAGAAGGAATGGGGCTTCCAGGGATTGGTCGTGTCGGATTGGGCGGGCGTTCACAACACTCGCGGCGCAGTGTTCGGCGGGCTCGATCTCGAAATGGGAACCGACAAGCCTTACGACGATTTCTATCTGGCCAAAGCGTTTCGCGAAGGCGTGAAGAGCGGCGAATATCCGCAGGCGCTTCTCGATGACAAGGTTCGCCGCAATCTCCGCGTCATGATCGGCACCGGCGTTCTCGACAAACGCGCGGAAGGTTCCATCAACACCAAGGCGCATCAGGAAACGTCCCGGCGCGTGGCCGAGGAAGGCATCGTCCTGCTGAAGAACGAAAAGAACCTCCTCCCGCTCGATGCGAAGCAGATCAAGTCGGTCGCGGTGATCGGCGAGAATGCGACCCAGCTGCAGGCTTACGGCGGCGACAGTTCGCGCGTGAAGGCGTTCTACGAAGTCAATCCGCTCCAAGGCATCCTGAACCGCATCGGCAAAAACGCGAACGTGACCTACTCCGAAGGCTATCGCAAAGGCGGTGACGCCTCGCTGGCGGAACGCGCCGTCGCGGCTGCGAAGGCGGCGGACGTGGTGATCTACGTCGGCGGCATCAATCACGACATCGGTTACGACAGCGAAGGCGGCGACAAGAAGGGCATTGAGATTCCGTACGGCCAGGTTGAGTTGATCCAGCAGATCGCGAAGGCAAATCCGCGCATGGCCGTTGTGCTCGTGGGCGGTTCGCCGATGGAAATGGACGCGTGGCTGGAACAGGTGCCGTCCGTGATGCTCTCGTGGTATTCAGGAATGGAAGGCGGCAACGCCATCGCGCGCGTGCTGTTCGGCGATGTGAATCCTTCCGGCAAGTTGCCGGCAACGTTCCCGAAACGTCTGGCTGACTCCCCTGCTCATACCACGGGCGCGAAAGGTTTTCCGGGCGAGAACGGAACCGTGGTTTACTCGGAAGGCGTGCTCGTCGGTTACCGCTGGTTCGACACGAAGAACATCGAACCGCTCTTTCCGTTCGGCTACGGCCTGAGCTACACCACGTTTGAGTATTCCAATCTCAAGCTCGTTCGCGGCACGGATGCGAATGGCCCGGTTGTGACGGCGCAATTTGAAATCAAAAACACCGGTTCGCGCGTCGGCGCTGAGGTCGCACAGGTGTATGTGCAGGATGTGAAATCCAGCGTGGCGCGGCCAACGAAGGAGCTGAAAGGCTTCCGCAAAGTCGCGCTCAAGCCCGGCGAATCGCAGACGGTTTCCGTGCCGCTCGATCGCAACGCATTCGCCTTTTTCGATCAGGACCAAGGAAGGTGGGTGGCGGAGTCCGGCGAGTTCAAATTGCTCGTCGGCTCCTCGTCCCGCGACATTCGCTTGAATGAGTCGTTCACCCTGGAGCAAACGATGGCGTGGAAGGAATCCGTCGCGCCATGACATTTGGAACGGCACCTCGTCGGTGGGACAGCCGGCTTTAAAACCATGGGCTGTTCTGAGCGCCAGCTCCAACCTTGCGCGCACTCGG
>CAMLLE010000361.1 GCA_946480555.1 uncultured Verrucomicrobia subdivision 3 bacterium | reverse complement strand
CACCCAATCGCGATCACGCACATCCCAAAACTCCATTTCAAATTTCCGGACATTTCGCGCCAGCACCACCGGATGAAGCTGCTCGTCTTCATCAAACTCCAACATCAATGGCGCCTGCCGCAACACCAGCCGGTTCCCTGAATCCGCATCTCTCCCTTGCTCCAAGGAAAAGCTCACGCGACGCACGTAGGCATCGCCGAACTTGCTCGCGCGCGGAAAATTATCTCCCAATCTGGCCACGAAACTCAGCGTCGCACGACTCCCGCTTTCCGCTTCGAAATAGTAATAATCCTGAGAGGCCACAAACATCCGAGCCGACATCAGAGCTCCTTCGATCGTTTCCAAGGCAATCCGCGAACGTTGCACTTCAGCAGCCACTTTCGCAGCAGCTTGATGCCCCCTCACGATTGCTATCCAGCTGGAATAAACCGCCGCCACCACAAACGACAACAGGAAGAGCGCGATCATCACTTCGATCAAAGTGAAGGCGCGCGCGCGATTAGCTGGCTTGAAGTTCATCGAACAGGACCGACTCCGGTCATCGCGTTCTTGCTTCGCGTCATCGGATCGTACACCCGGCGCGGAATCACCGATTCAATCTGCCCGGTTGATTTGCGGCGCACGGTGTAAATCTCCAGCCAGATGCCATTCGTCTCGGCCAGTTGAGTCTCCTTGTGCCAGTCGAAATCCCGATAGCGATCCGCAAAATCCCCCAGATCATCAAAGTTGCCACTTTCGATTCCTTCGACCACGCGATTGGTCGACCCGGCAAAGTAAGCCGCCACAGTTCCCGCATCGATGGTGGTGCGCCGCAGCGCTCGGGCATTCCGCAAGGTGTTTCCCAACACGCCCAAAATTGCAAAGAGGCACAGGAACAGAATTCCCGACGCGATCATCACCTCAATCAGCGTGAAGGCTCGCTCGCCGGATATTCGCCTGGAGAATCTCATAACGCCCCGTCGCGCAGTTTCTGCAACTCCTGCTCCGAAAGAATCGCCGGCGTACCAGTCGCCAGCTCTATCACCAGCGCCAGTTGCTCATTTCGTTCAGACCGCAAGATCAGCAGGAATTCGTCGCTCGTGCCGTTCGGATAAAAGTTCACCACCGCCTGATCCTCGCGCGTGAAGTTGCGCAAGTTCACAAACAGGCCGTCGATCACTGCGCCCTCGATCTTCCCGCCCTTGCCTCCGCCTGAGAACGTGCCGTCACCTGGCCGAAACACCAATTGCGCTCGCTTGGTCGGCTCCATCACCGCCGCCCGGCGCGTCGCGTGGCACGCGTCTTTGATATCAGACATCGTCTTGCGAAAACCTTCCTTCTGCAGCACACGGCTCAACGAAGGAACTCCCGCCGCCAGAATGAGCCCCATGATCGCTACTACCACCATGATCTCGATCAGGGTAAAGGCCGCGCGCCCTTGCCCCTTCTTGGCGCGAAGATGCACCACCCTCATCGCGCCGCTCCTTCGCTGATGCTCGAGATCAATTTGAACATCGGCAGCAGCACGCTCATCAGGAGAAACCCAACCACGATCGCCATAAGGATGATCAGAATCGGCTCGATCAAATTCGTCATGGCGCGTAGATTCACCTGTAATTCGCTCTCGTAGGTGTCCGCTACGTTTGCCAACGCTCCTGGCACATCGCCGGTTTCCTCACCGATCTTCACCAAGTCCACCATCAACTGCGGAAAGACGCGGCTGCGGGCCAGCGGATGCGCCAGCGTCTTGCCATCCGTCACTTCTTCGCGCGCCTTGGCCACGGCTTCCTTGATGATGTGATTCGGCATCACTTGTTCAGTGATCTTGAGCGCCGTCAATACAGGCACGCCGTTCTGCAACAACGTTGAAAGTGTGCGCGCGAACTGCCCGAACAAATTCAACTTCACCACTTTTCCGAAGATCGGCAGCTTCATCTTCCACTCGTCGATCTTGCGCTTTCCTTTTTCGCTGCTGCGGAATTTTCCCACCAGAATCGCAATCGCAATTGCTGCCAGGAGGAACAGCCACCAAAAATGCGACACGGCGTAGCTGAACGACATCAACATCCGCGTCGGCAATGGCAGCTCCACGTTGAAGCCTTTGAACATTTCCATGAAGCGCGGCAGCATGAACACGACGAAAAACACAATCATCAATCCGCCTACGGCGCAGACCAGCGCCGGATAAATCATCGCCGACAGGAACTTCGACTGCACTTCGGCGAACTGCTGGAAGTGATGCGCCATGCGCCGCAGCACGTCCACCAATGCACCTGAAGATTCCCCGGCGCGAACCATGTTGATGTAAAGATCGGAGAAAATGACTGGCTGCTTGGCCATCGCGTCAGAAAGCCCGCGGCCTTCCATCACCTCCTGCCGCAAATCTGCGCTGACGGATTTCGGAATCCCTTTCGACTCCAGATGGCTCATGCTGTGCAACGCCACCGTCAGCGGCATGCCGGAATTCAGAAGGTTCGCCAGCTGTTGAGTGAAGGTTGCAAGTTCCTGCAGCTTCGGTTTGCGTTGTTTGGTGAGGGAAGCGCGCATCGACGCCGGCAACAAGGCCATCAAATCGATCTTCGTCCCCGCACGTTTGGCGCCACCCGCTGCAGCCGCGCCGCCTTTCGCCGCCTCCACGGCGATGGGAAACAAACCGTCACGCTGAATTTGCAGCAGCGCCGCCGGCCGATCCACCACGTCGAGCACGCCTTCCACCATCTCACCCGATCGTCGCCGCGCTTTATAGGAGAACTGGGCCATATCGAATTTCTATTAAACTCTGGGGCGGAAGGAAAGTTGCGGTTCTATCGGATGCCGTCCAACCATCGCAAACGCCGACGCAACGCGACGAAAACACTCGGTCGGTCGTCTATTCGCCTCCAGCTCGACTCTGCGAAGTCAGCCTCGTCGGAAAATTTCCTTGGCGACAGCATCGCAACGCCTAAGCCGCCGTGCCAGCGCCGTTCCGCGCAACCAGCACTTCATTCAAACTCCCGCGACGGTAGCCTTCCAGATCGAGGGTCACGTGCAAATAGCCAACGCTCTTGAGCGCCTGCGCGATCTTCGCTGCGTTCCCGTTCTCAAGGAACTTCGGCAATTCAGCAGCCGCCACTTCGATTCGCGCCAGGTGGACGGTGGTTTCGATTCTCTGGTTTGCAGTCTCCAGTTTGGAATCCGGCGTCCCAGCCTTGTTCAATCCGACATCTGAAACGCGAAACTCGGAACGCATCTCGTGATGCCGCACACGCACATCGTAGAAACCAAGATCGCGCAGAACGTTCTCCGCCGCTTCGATCATCCGAAGCTTCTCCGGCGTCACGTTCTGACCGTAAGGCACACGCGAACTCAAGCAGGCCATCTGCGGCTTGTCTGCGGTTGGCAAGCCAAGCTGCGCTGAAAGCGCGCGAATCTCTGCCTTCGTCAGTCCCACTTCCTTCAGCGGCGCACGCACCTGAAATTCTTTCGCGGCTTGTGCGCCAGGCCGGAAGTCGCCGACATCGCTCGCGTTTTCGCCGTAGGCGATCACGGCAAAGCCTTCGGCCTTGGCGAGCGGCACGAGTTCGGTGAAAAGCTCGGACTTGCAGAAATAGCAGCGATTGTTCGGATTCGCCGTGTAGCTCGGATTATCAAACTCGCTGGTGCGAACGACTCGGACCGGAAATTTGAACTTCACTCCCAGATCCAGTGCTTCCTGCAATTCCCGCCGAGGAAGACTGGGCGAATCTGCAATGGCCGCGAGTGCCTTTTCGCCGAGAACGTCATGCGCCACCCGCGCGAGAAACACGGAATCCACGCCGCCGGAATAAGCGACCAGACACGAACCATAAGACCGCAGCACATCGCGGAGTTGCTCAAGTTTTTCCACGTCTGGAAAATGGCACCGGCTGCGGGGAATGTCGAGCGCAGCGCGGCCCTTCGCGGACCGATCTCGTCCTCATCCTCGTCGTCGCCCTCGATTTCCTTCGCATTTTGAAGGACGACGACGAGGACGAGCAGGATGACGATTAAATCACTTTTCAAACACGCTTCACCTCTGCGCCGCCGGGGCATCTATCCGCTTGACGGTCCGCGGGGATGTGTTTGCATGACGCGCATGAATAAACGCTTTCTCGCCGGTTTGCTGGGTGTGGTCGTCGCGATCGCCGTCACGGGCTGTGTCGAAACTGTCACCGGCCGCAAGACCGCCGCTGTTCCGTTTCTCAAAGATCGCATCGAATCCCGCTATGAACGTCCGTCTGACCAGGTCTTCCAAGCTGCGAAAGAAGTCGTTGCATTCAACGGCACGCTTGTGAATGAAGGCATCCTTTACGGTCAGACCAATGCCATTGGCAATGTGATCAAGACAGTTGAAGGCAAGGTGAACCAGCGCACCGTCTGGGTCCGGATCGAACAAATCGAGCCGCGCATCACCGCTGTCGCCGTCCAAACCCGCACTTCCGGCGGCGGCTCCGACATCGAACTTGCCGCTGAAATCGACAAGCAGATCGCGTTGAAGCTCGTGCGATAGCGTATTCCTGCGGCGGTCTGCGACCGC
>CAMLLE010000360.1 GCA_946480555.1 uncultured Verrucomicrobia subdivision 3 bacterium | reverse complement strand
CAACGTCGAATCGACCCTGCCGTTCTATTGCGATGCCTTGCCGCCGGAAGTGGACCAACGTTTCCGCCCGCTGACGGCCCAGTTCGCTGAGCTCGGTTTTCATTCGCCCGTTTATCAGGTCATCTTCGACCCGGGCACGCAGACGACTTTTTACTGGGCAACCTTCCTGCACAGTTCCGGTTCATGTTTCGCGCGACTCCACCAGCGCTTTTGGCAAAAAGCGAACAAGAGCGATCGCGGTCTGTTTCCGGTCTTCTTCACGCAGTTTGCCGATGGAACTTCGCTCGTGTCGTCCTCCGGCAAGCCGGATATCGCCGCGCCGCCGGCCATCACGATGAACCGCATGCATGGCGCGAAGTTGCACGAACTCTGGAACGCGCACGTCGAGAAGGCCAATGCGCTGTCACAGCAAAAGAACGTCGTGCCGATCTGGACCGTGGACGACCTGAAAGCGGCGGCGGAACGCGATCATGTCTTGCGGCGTGATTTCCATCTGGCGCGCGGTGTCTTTCGTGAACGCAACGAACATCAACGCGCCGAAGCGGAGCGATTGCAGGCGCAGATCGAACTGGCACGCACACAAGGATTGGAACATGGCGAGGTGCTGGCCGAACTGGATCGCATCCAAAATCAAAAACCCAGCTGGGCCGGTGCGCTCTGGATTCTGGTCATCTCGGTAATCGCATTCGTTGCAGTTGGCGCCAATCGCTGGGATTGGAAGTTCACGCTGCTGCTGGTGCCGATCCTGTTCTTTCATGAAGCCGGCCATTGGATCGCCATGCGCATTTTCGGCTATCGCAACCTGCGCATGTTTTTCATTCCGCTATTCGGCGCGGCGGTGACGGGGCGGAATTGGAATGTTCCCGGTTGGAAGAAAGCGCTGGTTTCCCTCGCAGGTCCGCTTCCCGGAATCGCGCTCGGCGTGGCGCTGGCCGGCGTAAGCTTCTTCGTGGACAAACCGCTGCTCAACGAGGCCGCCTGGCTGCTGATCTTCCTCAACGCATTCAATCTGCTGCCCATGCTGCCCTTCGATGGCGGGCACGTGGTTCACGCAACGTTGTTCTGCCGGCACCGCTGGCTCGATGCGATTTTCCGCGTGCTCGCGATCGTCGGCATCGTCGCACTGGGAATCTTCGGCGGTTTCAAGCTGCTCATGTATATCGCGATCCCGATGGGCCTGGCGCTGCCACTCGCCATCAAGCTGGGCAAAGTGACGGATGATTTGCGCCGGCAATCGCTGCCTTCGCCAGCTCCGGGCGAAGACCGCATCCCGACCGAGACTGCACAGGCGGTCATCGCAGCGGTGAAAACCGTGCTCCCAAAAGGTGCGAGTGCAAAGACTGTGGCCACGCACGCCGCGGGTGTTTTCGAAACGCTGAACGCACGTCCACCCGGCGTGTTCGGCACGCTCGGGATTCTCTCGTTGCATGGCGGAGCGGTTGCGGTTTCGATCGTGGTTGCGGTTCTCCTCCTTCTGGGCAAAAGCGGCAACCTCGGCGACATCTTTCAAGCCGCCGCGCTGCAGCCGCAGAACACGGTGGCATGCGATCAAGTTCGGGTCTTCAAACCGGCCGGCGCTTCTTCAACCCAACGGTTCACCGTGATTGTAACGACCTTGGACGACTTCCAGTCCGCAGAAGCAGCTTTCAGCACGCTCAAGGACCGCGTTCCCGCTTCCGGAGAAATCATGTTGTTCGGGCAATCCGTGTTGCTGGCGATTCCTCCCGGAGACGACGCCGAACGCGTGAAGTGGTATGACGAGTTTGCGTCATACTCCACGAACACGTTTGTGGCACTGACCAACCGGCCGGTTTCGTTGTCGCTGAGCTGGGTCGCGCCAACCGAAGCTGCGGCCACCAATCTCGAGCAACAACTGCGCGAATATCTCAGCTTCAGCTTCACATCACGGCTGATTCCACCTTGGGCTCCCGAAGCGCAGCAGCCGGACTTCGCTGCCTATCGAAAGGCGCGCGGCGAGTGGCTTCGCATCATCCAGACCAATGCAGTCTCATGGGAACATCCAGAGCTGAAGGGTTTCAGCCGCAAGATCGCGGCGGCGCATCGGCGTGGCGATTCCGTCGAAGCCGAACGGCTCAATGCGGAACGGGAAAGGATCGTCGCGAACATCAAGGCGGAAAGCATGGCGGCGTTGAGTGCGCCGGGCCCGGATCGGATTCCAGCCGAGCTGGTGGAGCTTTACGTGAAGTACGAGCAGGGGTCGGTGACAAATGAAGCTGAACGAACGCAAATGGATCGGGAGCTTCTCAACCTTGTGGGCGCTCGCCCTTCCGGCGTTGAAGCCGATGGCGCCAGCTCCGGGAATGCCTCCCGGCATGGGCTGATTCTTCAATTGAACTGGATGACGTTCCGAAACCCGGTCGCCGGTCTGGAAGCGTTGACCCGCTGGCTATGCGAACAGCAGTGCGACGATTTCAAATATCAATTGAACAGCGGCTTCGGATTTGGCGGCTTTGAGGAAGACGAATAAACCTTCCGCAAAAACGCATGAGCACAAATGACATTGTGGTGCTGGTTGTCTGCGAGCTGGTCGCGGCATTGGGATTGGCGCACCTTTGGTCGCGCAAGCAACAAATGAGCACTTTCCCACGGGTGCTCTGGACCGGCGTCATCCTGATTCCAGTAATAGGAATCATCATCTACGGCCTGGCCCGTCCACATCCGGACGAACATTCAGACGAGGTGCCCCAATGCGAGGATCCGCCGGAGCGGTAGGATCCGGAGCCGCCAAGATTGGTTGATGATTTGGACGACCGGGCTGCAGATCCTGGTGATATTTTTCGATCCAGTGTTGGAACGAATTGTTCCTCTCCGCTGCGCCACGTTCCGGCTTTCCTCCAACAACGGGCCAGCCGTTCGACGTGGCACAACTTCTGCCGGACCATTCAAGAGTTCGGTCGGGATAAACCTGAATTCACCGAACGGCAATCTCTGTGAATCTCTAAGCGCATGTCTGGAAAAGAAACGTTGGATCGGCTGGCGGAATACGCCGGTGGTTTGCTGTCGCACACACTAGAACGGGCTTTTGGACCGGAGGTGCATCGCACCGTTGTGGCGGGCGTCAGCTGGGCCGATCTCGGCGTGCTGCTCTGCTTTCTTCTGCTTGTGGTTTTGGTGAATGGATTTGCCGCGAGCGTGCTGCGGCGCAAGGCGCGCCAAACCGATGCGAACGTGGCTCAGGAACGCTGGCAATCCCGGGTGTGGGACGCCGTCAGCAGTCCGTTTTACCTGCTGATCTGGATTTACGGCATTTACTTTGCCGCGCTTCCGTTGCTCTCGAAATGGGCAACAGAAGAAGCCGAACATCCGGTCGCGCAGGTCTTCGACAAGCTGTTCGACGTGGGTGTGTTTGCGATTGTGTTCTGGCTCTTCTTCCGGCTGACACGCGTGCTGGAATTGGGCCTCCAGCATTGGGCAGCGAAATCCGAAAGCAAATGGGACGATCTGTTCGTGCCGCTGCTCGGGCGAACCGCGCGGGTGTTGATCCCGGTCATCGCAGTCATTCTAGCGCTGCCCGTCATCGGATTGCCGCCGGCGTATGGCGTGGTCGTCAGCAAAGGCAGCAGCCTGCTAGTCATAGGCGCGGTTTCATGGGTGTTGTTCCAGGCCGTGGCTGTGGTGGAAAAAGTGGTGCTGGGCCAATACGACATCACAACCGCCGACAACCTGCAGGCGCGCAAAATCCACACGCAGGTGCGCGTCATCAGCAAAACGATCTACGTCATCATTGGGGTTTTTTCGGTGGCGTCCGCCCTGATGCTGTTTGAAGAAGTACGACGATTCGGCACGAGCATCCTCGCGTCGGCAGGCGTCATCGGGATCATCGTGGGCTTCGCTGCCCAAAAGACGATTGCGAACCTGTTTGCCGGATTCCAACTCGCGCTCACCCAGCCCATCCGCATCGACGATGTGGTGATCGTGGAAAATGAGTGGGGTCGCGTGGAGGAAATCACGCTGACGTATGTGGTGATCAAGATTTGGGACGATCGCCGGCTGGTGACCCCCTTGAGCTACTTCATCGAAAAGCCGTTTCAGAACTGGACGCGCGTCTCCGCCAGCCTGCTGGGTTCGGTTTTTGTCTGGGCGGACTACACGATGCCCGTGGCGGAACTGCGCCGCCGTGTTCAAGCAATCGTGGAAAGCTGCGAGGATTGGGATCGCCGTTTTTGGAATTTCCAGGTGACCGATGTCACGGAGCGCGCGATGCAAATCCGCGTCCTGGCAACGGCGGCAGACTCGGGCAAAGCGTGGAACCTTCGTTGTGAAATCCGGGAGAAATTGATCGAAGCCATGCAACAGCACTTCCAGCAATCGCTCCCCAAGTTGCGCGGTGAATGGCAGCAACACCCCGCTGGAACAATACGCGATGGTCGAGCGGAACTTCCGATTGACGCCGCGTCGCGTTAGTCGGTTCTGTGTTTGCGCCATGCTTCTGGAGAAACTTAAGAGCCTGTCTGAAAAATGGAGCGCGGCTGTGTCGGAGATCAGCCGCAGCACGTG
>CAMLLE010000359.1 GCA_946480555.1 uncultured Verrucomicrobia subdivision 3 bacterium | reverse complement strand
ATGCGGGAGGCGCGGGAAAGTCTGTTTCAACGCAAGGGCGCAAAGGTGCGGAGGCGCAAAGGAGTTGCCTGGGAATCCGCAGAATGCCGCAGATTTTCGGAGATGGCAGGCACTGGGTTGAAATGAAATTCCACTGAACAGCTCCTGATGGCTCCGAATCTGCGGTTATCCGCCCAATCTGCGGATTCTTTTCGAACCATCCGCCATCGCATCGTCCTCTTTGCGCCTTCCCTCCCTTTTGGCGTCTTTGCGTTGATCCGCTGTTCGCGAAACCTTCCCCCGTTTAAGACCGTCTGCCGGGGCGTTCCCAGTTCAAAATTTTTTCAGGAGATTGTCCTGAACGCGGCGGCCGGTTCGTCTTAGTCTCGAAACATATTCCCGGAACATCACACAGGAGCACCATGAGCAAAGTCAGAGTTCTCGTCGGAACCAAGAAAGGCGCCTTCATCCTCACGGCGGACGGCAGGCGTCAGAATTGGGATGTCAGCGGCCCGCATTTCGCCGGTTGGGAGATTTACCACATGAAAGGTTCGCCCGCGGATCCGAACCGCATCTATGCCTCCCAATCCAGCGGTTGGTTCGGCCAGATCATCCAACGATCCGATGACGGCGGCAAAACCTGGAATCCGCCCGGCAGCAAATCCGAAGACCTTGTGGGGCCGGATGGCTTTCCCAGGGGCGAAAGCAACATGTTCGTTTACGAAGGCGAAGTGGGAACGCACAAGTGGTATGACGGCACGCAGCATCCGTGGGAGTTCAAGCGTATCTGGCATATCGAACCTTCCCACACCGATCCCGATCTCGTTTACGCGGGCGCAGAAGACGCGGCGCTGTTCAAAACGACCGATGGCGGGAAATCCTGGAAGGAACTTTCCGGCCTGCGCAGCACCAAGGGGCATCTCTGGCAGCCGGGCGCCGGCGGCATGGGACTGCACACGATCCTGATCGATCCCAAAAATCCCGATCGAATCTACATCGCGATTTCAGCGGGCGGCGCGTTCCGGACAGACGACGGCGGGAAAACCTGGAAACCGATCAATCGCGGGTTGAAATCCCAGTTTGAGCTGCCCGATCCCGATGCGGAAGTCGGTCATTGCGTGCATCGGATCGCGTTGCATCCATCGCGGCCGGGGGTGCTGTTCATGCAGAAACATTGGGACATCATGCGCAGCGATAACGCCGGCGAGTTCTGGACGGAAGTCAGCGGCAATCTGCCGACGGATTTTGGTTTCCCCATCGACGTTCACGCGCACGAACCGGAGACGATTTACGTTGTCCCGATCACGAGCGATTCACTGCATTATCCGCCCGAAGGCAAACTGCGCGTTTATCGCAGCAAATCCGGCGGCAACGAATGGGAGCCGCTGACGAAAGGGCTGCCGCAAAAGGATTGCTACGTGAATGTGCTGCGCGATGCCATGGCGGTGGATTCGCTGGACGATTGCGGAATTTATTTCGGCACCACCGGCGGCCAGGTCTATTGCTCGCCGGACGGCGGACACAACTGGAACGCGATTGTGCGGGATTTGCCGGCGGTGCTGTCGGTGGAGGTGCAGACGTTGAAATGAAGTCCAAATCCAAGTTCCAAGTTCCAAGTTCCAAAGAAACTCCAAGGATCAATGTTCAACGCATCGCGCCACACTTGGAGTTTGAGATTTGGAACTTCCTTGGAACTTTGGAACTTCGGAACTTCGATAAAATTTAAGTCGAAATGATCCGCGTCGTCCTGCCATTTCATCTGCGCAATCTCGCCCGCGCTGAAGGCGAAGTTGCGCTCGACGTTCCGGAGCCGGTCACCATCGCTGCCGTGCTCAACACGCTTGAAGCGAAGTTCCCCGTTTTGCGCGGCACCATCCGCGATCACGGCACTTTGAAGCGCCGGCCGTTCATCCGTTACTTCGCCTGCAAAGAAGACCTGTCTCTTGAACCTGTTGAAACCCTTTTGCCGGAATCCGTCCGCCACGGTGAGGAACCGTTCCTCGTCGTCGGCGCGATGGCCGGCGGCTGAATTTAAACCCGAATATGAAGAAGCTGAAGTTTGTCCTCGTTATTGTCGCAGTCCTGATCGTCGGTTTGTTGGTCGCGATTGCCACGCGTCCGGCTGATTTCCGCGTGACTCGTTCCGCCACAATCGCCGCGCCGCCCCGAGCGGTGTTCGATCAAGTGAACAACCTGAAGAAATGGGATGCCTGGTCGCCTTGGGCCAGGCTCGATCCGAATGCGAAGAACTCATTTGAAGGCCCGGAATCCGGCGTGGGAGCTGCGATGCTTTGGTCGGGAAACAGCAAGGTGGGCGAAGGCAGGATGACCATCACCGAAAGCAGCGCACCTGAGGCGCTGCGCATGCGGCTGGAATTCATTCGCCCCATGGAAAGCGTGAGCGACACGGAGTTCACATTCAAACCGGACGGCGAGAAGACTGTGGTGACCTGGACCATGACCGGAACCAACAATTTCATGGGCAAGGCATTCAGCTTGTTTGTTGATTGCGACAAGCTGGTGGGTGGCGATTTCGAAAAGGGGCTTGCCGCGATGCGCACCGTGGCGGAGGCCAATCCCAGCTCTACGGCCGAGGCAAAGCCCTGATCTCGGACTGGATTCTCAAGCGCTTCAGACCTTCACGCGACCGATCCATTTCTTGCCTTTGGCCAGCGAGGCGAGCGTCTGTTTCAACCGGCGCTCGCGCGTATCTGGCCGCCTGGCGGTGTTGAGCCAGACGATGTATTCACGCTGGCACGTCGGCGACAGTTTCAGAAAGTTCTCCGCTGCGACGCGATGTTGTTTCTGCTTCAAGGCCGTCGAGAAAAACTCCGGCAAGGGCAGGGGTTCGCGTTTGCGTTTGGGCGCCGGCGGCAGCGCCGGTTCGGAATCCAACTCCACGGCGGCATGCAGCAACTCACGCAACGCGCGGCGATCCAATGCATCCAGCGAAGTGAGCCGCACGCTGCGGATGTTGGTGTTGTTTTCGCTGCCCGGTTCAAACAAGCCCGCGGGATCGGCCAGTTCCGTGCCTCGGAAGAATGCCAGCGAGACGTGCTGTTTGCAGGCGCTCAGGCCGCACACGAGTTTTCGACCGGAGAAACAAAGGATGTTCCACTTGATCGATTCGGCGAGGTCCGGCTCCCATTCGAGAATCCATTCTCGAAGTTGATTGGCCATCGGCAGGCTGAACTCGGGGCAAAGTTCGAGCCATTCCACGGGATTGCGCGTGCGCGGGCGTGAATAGTCCATACGGTGTCGCCGCGAAGGATGCGCCGGGCGGGGCGAGGATTCAATCTTTCGAAAGGCAAAGGCGAACCAGTTGATCGCGCAGCACGAAACAGAACTTCGCTGCGAATCGTTCGCGGGAGTCCCAGCCGATCGCGCTGACGCTTGCTTCGCGAAAGAGTATTCGGCGGAACGCCGAATACCACAGGCGGGACGCCCGTGCTCCCCAATCGTCCCTGCGCCCTCGATCCCTGGCGTCTTTGCGTTGAAAACCCGCCGGCCCAAAAGCGGCGGTCTGGCACCTTCAGGTCTTCACCCTATTGTTCCCCCGGCTCCTCTTTGAAAGCTTGCACAACGCCGATATGAAGCAAGCCCTACACGCTAATGAAGAGCTGATCCAAGGTCTGAACGAAGATCTTGCAGCCGAGTGGGGCACCATCATGCGCTACACCTTCCAGGCGGCCAAAGCGGTGGGATTGCGCGGGATGGAGCTGCGCGACCTGCTGGAGAAAGAGATTCCTGACGAACTCGGCCATGCGCGGTTCCTTACCGATATGATCACCGATCTCGGCGGTGAACCGGTCATGAAGGCGCGCGATTGGGAGAAAATCACCGACCTGAAGCCGATGCTGGAAATGGACCTGCGCCTGGAACTGGGCGACGTGGAGAATTACACCAAGCACGCGAAACTGGCCGAACAGCTCGGGCTCACGGAATTGAAGGTGAAGCTGGAGGAGATGGCCGCTGACGAATCCCGCCACGCGCGCGATTTGAACCGGATTTTGAAAGGAATTTAAGGCATGGCCGACTGACTCGGCGTGTCGATCCCATCGCACGACAATTACCAACACCAAATCCAATGAACGCGAACAAACCTACTCAAGAACAAATCTCCGCCCGCGCCTACCAGATATTTGTGGAACGCGGCTGCCCGGAAGGGCGCGACCTCGAGCACTGGCTCGAAGCCGAAGCGCAGCTCCGGCGCCAGCCCAATGCACAGCCGGGCGTCTCTGCAACCTCGACTGGTTCGACGGGTGCGCAGAAAGCAACCGCACGGCCCGCCGCGCCACGCAAGCCTTCTGGAAAGGCTCCAACAGCAGCGCGGATGTGAAGCGTCGGCGGTGTTGAAGATTTGATGGCGAGGAACGGTGCGAACCGTGACCGCCACGAGATGGCGCCACCAGCGCCAGCAGAAGAAGCGCGGCCATTCCGGCCGCGCATTTACATTTCGGGTCGGGCGCATCGTTCCGCGTGCGCCGCTAAAACGGTTCCATTGACCTCGAACCGGAGAGCGATTCCCAACCTTCAAAGATACTTGGTCAAA
>CAMLLE010000358.1 GCA_946480555.1 uncultured Verrucomicrobia subdivision 3 bacterium | reverse complement strand
GCTGATCCCGGGCGCCTTGCTCGGCCCAAAAATACTCGCGCGATTGAATCAGCAGCGCTTCGAGCGAATGGTGTTGATCCTGACCGTCCTCGCTGCAGTGCGTTTGCTCTTCCTGTAGGGCAAGGGAGAATCGGACGCTGCTCTCACTCGAGATTCCACGGACAAGTTTCAATTCCATTGCCGCGCCGCCGCGAAGCCGGCCACAGTCATTTGACAGCGCTTTCGCCGCGTGGTTCAGCGACCTGGAAAGTCCTGTATCGCTCCTTCCCGGTCGGAAAGATTCTGCATCAGCCACGCACGTTGAGTGTCGTCGAGTTTGTCCGTCACCCGCAGGTATTGTTCGGCTTCGCCGCGGTTCTGCTGCGCCCATTCGCGGGTGACATGGGCGAGCGCCACCAGCCGCAATTCTGGATCGCGGATCGTCTCCACCCAGGCCATGGCGGTTTCCGTGCCGCGATTCACCTGGTCCGTCCTCAACAGCATGGTGGCCGCCCCGAAATCGCGTGTGGACTCATCTGCCGATCGCCCCAGCCAGGCTGCCATTGCCGCGGGATCGATCAGCGTCCAGCGTTCAATCGCCATCTCCAGGGCGCGCAACCGCTCCTCCCCCGCCGCCTGCGTCAACGCATAGTCCGCCAGTGCTCCCGGATCCTTCCGGCTCCACCCTTCGATCATCGCCGTGAATGCGCTGGCTCGGATTGCAGCGTCGGAAATCGCATCCAACGCCCGGGCCGCCTCACCCGGTTGAGTCTGGCCCCACAAATCGAAAATGCCCCGGACATCGTTGCTCCGCAGTGAAGCGGGGAGATCGTTCAACAAGCCCAGTGCCGACTGGAACTCGCCGGCGCGGCTCAACGAGCCGATGAGCATTGCCGCGCAGCTCGGGCCCTGATCTGAATTCCGCGCCAGCAGCTCGCGGACAAGTTCCACCGCTTGGGCCGGCGTTTTCGCCGCGCCGTTGAGCGCGCCTTCCAAGCTCAAGAAGCGGTCGCTTTCGTTCTGTTCCAATGCCGCTGCAACCGCCGCTTTGCAGTCCCGTTCTGCCCACGCTTCAAACACGACTGCCATGATCCGCGGCCTCAACTGCAAGTCGGTCTGCGATTGCGCCCAGACCAGCGCGCCCCGCGCGTCCAGCGCAACCAACCGTCGCGTCAGCTCCAGCAGTTCCGCCCGGCTGATTTCAGGACTGACGACCACCTCGCTCCAGACGGCTGCGTTGTCCGGCTTGCTGTTGTTCGTGACTTCGGCCGGCTGATCTTCCGCTGGCGAAACGTGAGGTTCGCCGCGAGGCTCGCGCTCGCCGGGGAACAACAACCACACCCCGGCTGCCACTCCCGCGATCGTTCCGATGGTGGCGATTGGAAATGGTTTCATGGCAACGGCGGGAAGCAGCTGCCGCCAGTCAGGACCGCGGCAGCTGCCCGCATTCAACCACTCAATACAGATCCACGCAATCCACGCTGTAGCCGGCGCTCAGATAGCCGGTCAATCCACTGCCGCTGATGGGGTTGATCGTCAGCGTGTTCTCTCCCGCCACAAAGGCGCTCGCGGGAACGCTGAACGTGTAGGTGATGTTGTTGCCGCGATAGGTTCCAACCGTCAGCGTGCGAGTGCCCGGCTGCGTGGACGGGCTCGGGTTGGATGAAGACCACGAGTTCACACTGATCTTCGGCCGGGCGTTTGCATACGCGCAGGTGATGCCGACCCGAACGGTGCGCGCGACGAGCTGGCCGGAGGTGAGATTGAACTTCACGACTGCCGCGCCGTTTACATCCTTCCATTGATAACAGAGGAAGCTGGATGGCGAGCTGCTGCCGATGATGTAGTTGCCCGGATTCCAACTGCTCAAACGCACATCTGAAGGATGCATCGTCGTGATCTGGCTGGCGTTGCGGAACTCGTTCGGCGTGCCGTCCCAGTTTCCAATCCGCCAGAGCGCCGATTGCGCGCTCGGGTCGGCCGTGATGGCGATCGTGTTCAGTACTGTGGTGCCGCCGGCCGTGACGTTCACGCTGCCCGTCCAGACCGCGAGTTCATTCTTGTAGATGGACATCGTGTAAGTGCCCGGACGCATTCCCGTGCAATTGAAATATCCGTCCGACGCACGGGCGGTTGTCCAGTATTGTGCCGTGCTGTTCGCGAATCCAACGGTGTAGGCATAAGCCGTGTCGCGTCCTGAGATGCCCACTGCCGTCACCCGCCCGCGACCGCTCGATGCGACGTAGCCGTTCAAACCCATGCTTGAGAACCACGATGTATCGACGGAGGAAGGGGTTCCTCCGGACGTCGCCACGAAGGTGTAGGCGTTGAGGATTCCGGTGCGATAGGCCTCCGTCTGCGCTTCGCCGTAATTCACGATGTAGGTGATTTCCTGGTCCGTCGAAGTGCATTGATTGAGGAGACTGCGATAGAAGGGGCCGCCCGAGCCGCCTTCGTGATTGTCGCGCACCACCCACATGCCGACGCCGGAGCCGGTCGCGCCGATGTAGGACCAATCCTTCAGGCGCATGTTGGAGTAGTGCTTCGATCGCGTCGTGCCGTCGGCCATGCCGAAGATGTCGCCCGATTCAATTGCGCCGGTGTTGTTTCGAATGTCGGATGGCGTCGGTCCGTTCGGCAGCTTGCTCGCCTGAAGGCGCAGAATGTAGCGCACGTGTCCGTGGACATCCGGTTCGCTCGTGAAGTACGTGCCCATGTAGATGTGCGGGTAACCGCTGCGCGCCATGTAATAGTGCGTCAGGTTTCCCGCCTGAACGGTCACTTTGATGTAACTCGAATTGATCGTGGTTGCGCTGACAGTCACGGCCGAGACGCCGCTGTAAAGCCAGTCGAACCCGGAGTTGATCTGCGAACCCCGCGACTGGTTTTGATACTCGACACCATTCCAGACGAGGCTGGCGATATCGCCCGGCGACTGCGTGCTGGAACCGTTGTTCGTGCGACGCACCTTGAAGACCAGGCCCGCACCGGTATCGACGGTGTAGAAATCGGTGCTCGTAGTGAGTCCGAAGGCACCGAACGATTCCGGCACGGCAGCCAGCGTGGCCGCCAACACCGCAGTGGATGCTATCAACCTGGCGAAACGACCGATCCGGAGGAGACGTGTTGTTTTCTCGATTTTCATTCGTGGTTTGTGGTTGTGGTATGCCCAAGTGGTTTTGGGGCAGCCCGGGATACAGGAAGCGCATGGCAGGACAGGTTCGGCTTCGCTGCAAGGAACGGGCTGACGGTCGCGAGAATAACGGCGGACAACTGAACGAACATCGCCAATTAGGATGAGGATTTGCGCAATGAAATGCGCATCGGAAAAACGGTAAACGGAGCGACAAACGAAACGTTCATCCGTTTCCTGCGGAAAATCATCGAAAAGCGCCGAAACGTATCCCACCGGCCCCGAGCAAAACCTTCAAGCTCCGGTTGGCCGCGTCGGGTTTTCCTTCATCAAAACAGCGGTCTTCCCTTCAGCAGTTCCGCCATCTTGCGTTGTCCGAATTCGGAACTTTCACCCACCGGACGGTCACGTCGCTTCTGCACGCAACACCTCGAGCGGCGGACGGTTCAGAATCGTCCGATTCCCCAACAGGCCAAAGATCACCGTAAGCGTTGAAACGGACATCACGGCGATCGCAAGTGGCAAGGGATAGAATCGCGGCTTGAGTTCGAATACGAACGAGGCCAGCGCCCAATTCGCTGCCAGTGCAAATAGAATCCCCGTCACCGCCGCCAGCACTCCGAGGAACAGGTACTCCACCGTGAGAATCTGCAGCACCTGCCGGCGGCTTGCGCCCAGCGTCCGCAACAGAATGCTTTCCCGCAGCCGCTGATAGCGCCCGCTCACGATCGTTCCGCCGAGAACAATCAATCCCGTTCCCACCGTGAACAACGCCATGAACCGGACCACGAATGAAATCTTGTCGAGCACCGAGCCGACGGTTTGCAGTACGAGCGTCAGGTCCGCCGCCGAGACATTCGGGAACTCGCGCACGATGTCACGCTGCAATCGGGCGGATTGTTCACTTGACCCCACACGTGTCACGATCATGTTCATCGCCGGCGCGTCTTCCAGCACGCCTTCCGGAAACACGACGAAGAAATTCGGCGACAACCGCCGCCAATCGACCTCGCGCACACTGGCAACTTTCGTCCGGACAGGCACACCTTGAATGTCGAACTCGATTTCGTCGCCAATCTCCACTCTCAGATTGCGCGCAATGCCTTCCTCCAAAGAAACCGGTGCAGGTTCATCGGAGCTCTGCACCCGCTCGTGCCATGTTCCAGAAACCAGTTTCTCGGTCGGGGCGAGCTGCGCCCGATACGTGGAACGGTATTCCCGCGCCAGCGCCCAGCCGCGGATGTGGCTGTTCGGATCCTTCCGAATCTCCTCCACGGTGCGCCCTTTGATGGAACGCAGCCGCATTGAGATCATCGGCACGTCCTCCAGCACGGGGAGTTGTTGAGACTGGAGCACCTTGCGCACGCCTTCGCGCTGGTCGTTCTGAATGTCGAACAGGACGGCGTTGCCATCGCGATCGCT
>CAMLLE010000357.1 GCA_946480555.1 uncultured Verrucomicrobia subdivision 3 bacterium | reverse complement strand
GTTGAAGAACGACCAACTTGCTTACTACGTCCGGCTCGTGCATCAGGCGCAGGTCGAGATCGCGGAGACGCATTACGCGCTGGGCAAATACACGGAAGCCGCCGAGTTCTTCACCCGCCTGTTGAAGCAAACGAATTCCGAGAACAAAGCCGCCCTGCTCTACAAGCTGGCACGCTGCCATTCGGCGATCGAAAAATTTCCGGAAGCGATCGCTGCGTCCAAAGATTTCCTTACGCGTTATCCCAATGCCCCGGAGCAGCCGGAAGTGCGCTTCCTGCTTGCGCATGCCTTGAAGCAACTCGGCCGCAATAACGAATCGCTGGAACAGGTTTTGACACTGCTCAAAGAGCAACGCGACGCCACAAAGGATCGGCCGGCCGTCTGGACTTACTGGCAGCAGCGCGCCGGAAACCTGATCGGCAATCATCTCTACAGCGAAGGCGAATACGCCAAGGCGCTGGAAGTTTACCTCAGCCTTTCCGAACTGGATCCTTCGCCGGAATGGCGATTGCCCGTATCGTATCAGGTCGCGATGACTTACGAGCGTCTCTGGCAGCCGGCGAAAGCGGCGGAGGTTTATTCCAACATTCTCAAACGCGAACCGGAGCTGGCAGAGAATGCGTCGCCGAGTTTGAAATCCGTTTTCGAAATGGCACGTTGGCGGATGAATTTCGTGAACTGGCACAACCGCGCTGAAGACGCGAACCGCCGCTTCCATCCCACGCCCGCCACCAACGCGCCGGTCGCCCTGAGCCAGAACTCCGAAACTCCCGTTGTTCAATGAATCCCCTGCCCTCCTTCATCGTTGAGCTTTCAAAAAATCTCCGCGAACACATCGCGCTTTATGACGAAATCCTGACACTCGTCACGCATGAAAGCCAGGCGCTGGCCGGCGCGGGGGAATATCAGCCCTTCGAGTTCTATCAGGGCAGAAAAGCCTTGCTTTCACGGCTCAGTAGCTCGCTAAACTTACTCCGCACGTGGCGCCAGGCATGGCAGCGGCTTGAGCCCCAGGAACGTGCGCGCTATTCCGAAGTGAAAGCATTGCTCCAAACCGCACAAGACGCCCTGGTCAGGATTCTGCAGCTTGACCGCGAAAACCAGCAAGCCCTGCTCCGCCGGGGGTTGCTGCCGGCCCAGCATGTCTCGAACTTCTCCAGCCAGTCTCCCCACTTCGCTGCGCAGTTGTATCGCCGGCACGCCACCTGACTATGTCCATCGAGAAAATTGTCGTCCTCGAGGATGACCTGATCGTCAGAAAAAATCTCGAACACCAGCTCCGCCAGCGCCGCTACGATGTCGCCTCGGTCTCCACGATCGCCGATGCGCAGGATTACCTGAACCGCGACAACTTCGACCTGATCTTTCTCGATGTCCGCCTGCCCGATGGCGATGGCACCGACCTCCTCAAGTCCATTCAACTGCGTCCCGTCAAACCGCTCGTCGTCATGACCACCGGTTTTGGCTCCATCGAATCCGCCGTGGAATGCATGAAGAACGGCGCGTTCGATTATTTAATCAAACCGTTCTCGCCGGAACAGATCGAAGTGGTGCTCAAGAAGGCGGAGGAATTCACGCAACTGTTGCGCGTGAATCGCTTCCTCAGCCAGGAGAACGAAGACACCGGCGTCGAACTGCTCGGCCAGAGCCCGGCGATGGAAAATCTCCGCCAGCTCGTCCGCAAAGTCGCACGCACACTGGCAACTGTTTTGATTCAGGGCGAAAGCGGCACGGGCAAGGAACTCGTCGCCCGCGCGCTCTACCGGGAAAGCCCGCGCGCCAATGCGCCGTTCATTCGCGTGAACTGCGCCGCGATCCCCGAGAACCTGATCGAGAGCGAATTCTTCGGGCACGAAAAAGGCGCGTTCACCGGCGCGTTGACCAAGCGCGAAGGCCGATTCGAACTTGCGCACGGCGGCACCATTCTGCTGGACGAAATCAGTGAAATTTCGCCCAGCGTCCAAGCCAAGCTTCTGCGCGTGCTCCAAGAGCGCGAATTGGAACGCGTCGGCGGCAATCGCACCATCAAGGTGGACGTCCGCGTGATCGCCACGACAAACCGCCACCTTGAACAAAGCGTTCAGAAAAAGGAGTTCCGCGAAGATTTGTTCTTCCGCTTGAATGTGGTTCCGATCGCCGTTCCGCCGTTGCGCGAACGCAGGGAGGACGTCGTCTTTCTCGCGGAAGAGTTCATGCGCCGCTTCAGCCGCAAGCATGGCATCAAGGTGAACGGCCTCGCGGATTCCGCGGTGCGCACCTTGCGCGCGCATCACTGGCCCGGCAACGTGCGCGAACTGCAAAACGTGATCGAACGCGCCGTCATTCTCTGCAACGACAACGGATTGCTCGAAGCCGAGCATCTGGGTTTGGGAATTTCATCCGTCGGCGCTGAAGCTGCGGCCATTGGCGTTCCGAGTGCCGCCGCGCCTTTGCCGCCTTCCACTTCAGCCTCGGGCGAGATTCTCGAAATGGCCGAAATGGAAAAGCGCCACATTCTCAACGCGCTCGACCGCTGCAACGGCAATCGCACGCATGCCGCAAAGATGCTCAACATCAGCATTCGCACGTTGCGCAACAAGCTGAACGAATATCAGGGCAAAACCGCCAGCGAAGACGAAGCTGTGCCCGAGGCGTGATTCGGAACGAATTGGTTGCGTCGAGGCTCGAAGCGGAGTTCGAAGCGCAAACTTCAAATTCCAATGACCTTCGCGAGTAACAACGTTTTGGAATCTGAGCCTCGGGATTTCTTTGGAACTCGGAACTTGGAACTTCCGATCAGACGTTTCTACGCCCAAGCCTTGAGCGGCACCAGTTGCGCAGGATTGATCTCAATGCCGAGATCATCGGTGTAATGCAGCTGCGTAACCTGCCTCGAAGCTACTTCGAAGTTTGAGAAAAGCTGCGTCGCGGGAAATTCCAGCGCGAAAATCCCGGGCTGCGCGGCGCGGCGCGCACAACGAATGCGGTCGCCATCCGATGGATGCGTATCAAACATACCGGTCTTGCTCAGGCCGAGGGTGTCTTCAACCATCGCCCGCTGTTCAGCCGGCATCCTGGCGCATTGCTGCAAAAGGAATCCGGGAAAATCCGCAGGCAACGAACAGCGGCTGCGATAGGCCGCCCGCATCTGTTTGTAAGTCGGCTCCAGGCATTTCGCGAACACCGCCATTTTTCGCGCCGTGGATTCGAAGGCCGCGCTGCCGGCCACTTTGATTTCGTAACTGTCTGCGTCGTATTCCATCTGGCGCAGCAGGAAGCAGCTGATGCCATGGCCGATGTACATCAGGATCCCCAGCAGCAACCGCGTGAAGCCAACCGCCATCACCGCCAGCCAGCCCACGATCATCACACGCCAGTCTTCCGCGTCCTCCGCCACGCTCGCAAGCCAGACGTCCCAGCGGTCGCGTTCATAAACCACACGGCTGAACCACGCATTGATGCTGCGGACGATGTAGCTCAATCGCATACCGAAACCTTGAGTGAAGTGCCCGAACTCATGCGCGATCACGCCGCCCAATTCACGCGCGTTCAATGCGGCCACAAGTGGCAACCCAATTGTCAGCACCAGGTCGTTGCCGAACATGCTCAAGCCGCCACGACGAAATCCCGCCGCCGCGTTTAAGCTGCAATCCAGATCAATTCGCCTTGGCATCGGGGCACCGACGGAATCGCAAATCTTCGCTATGAACGCGAACAGTGTGGGCTCCACCGCTGGATTCAACGCCAGCGGCTGCGCGCTCTTTGGCCGGCGCGCGAACAGCGGTTTGATCATGAACAACACCAGCACAGCGCCGATGAACAGCGCGCCGAAGTAAAAGACCAGTTGCAGAATGTAGAGCCGCACATTCCCGCGCGGAGTGAGTATCCAGGCGAAGTGTTCGCCAAACCGATAAACTCCCCAGGCCGCTGCGCCGATCATCGCAATGTAGATCAGCGGCAGCACGAGCATTGTCGCGGAAACCAGCATCAGGCCGATGTGATAGAGAAAGGAAGTGCGCGTGCGCGGCACCGGGGGACCGAATGCCTGAACGATGTTAGTTGCATTGATCCGACCGTCATTGGGTGATGGCGCCGGCGCCTGAAGCGAGAGTTCGGTGGACTGGCTGCAGTGGGGGCAGCTGACCGTGGCGCCCGCTGCGTCGATGGGAAACTCGATGTGATTGCCGCAGCTGCCGCAGCTGCACTTGGCCATCAGTTCCTCACTCATGGCGCTGGATTAAACAGCCGCAGCCGCGGAAAACCAAGCTTCGAAGTTCAAACAGGTGGGAATCCGCAGATTTCGCTGATTTCCGCCGATCTTGGATGTTTGAAGGGAGCATTGCGAAGTCCCAGCACCGTCATGAGTGACTCCCGGCGAAAGCGCTAAGAGAATTTTCTCGCTTCCGCTCTGCGCAAATCTGCGTCATCTGCGGAAGCTTCAGGCCTTCTCCATCCAGCTCCAAGGGATCTTCAATCACCAGCAGCGTCAGGAATAAACGCATGCGTTTCGCTAGAGCGGTTACCAGAAGAAATTTCCGACAACCGCGGAGACGCGGAGACGC
>CAMLLE010000356.1 GCA_946480555.1 uncultured Verrucomicrobia subdivision 3 bacterium | reverse complement strand
GACAGGAAGATGTCCATGAGGATCACGTTGGGCCGATGCTCCGGGATGAGGCGCAACGCTTCCTCGCCGCTGGAACATGAACAAACGAAATCAATGTCCGGCAGTGCTTTGATCAAGCGGGTCCAGTGCTCGCGGACTTTCGATTGATCCTCCACCAGGGCGACTCGCAGCGGCGCCTTGGAGGACGCGTTCTGTCGTTCGATTCCGTTGGAACGTGGCGATGTCATTGAATCAGGACACTTCATCTTTAACCGTTCCATCATCAGGAGCAACTGCCGGGAATGGTTCCGTTTTCCGCAGTTGAGCAAACACCGGCTGGCGCGACGGTTTCAGGACCAGCTCAAACTCCACCTGGCAACCCCTGCCCGGTTCGCTAACCACGGTGCAGGTTCCGCCGAGTTCTTCCATTCGCTCGGCCATGTTCGCCAGGCCGTGGCGGCCGGGTCTGACCCGTTTCGGATCGAAGCCGCGGCCATTGTCCTGCACCACGACCGTGAGTTTCTTGCCGTTGCATTGAATTCGCAGCAACAACTCGGTGGCCCCGGAATATTTCACCGCATTGTTGATCGTTTCCTTGATCGCCATGAGCAGCATGCGGCGCGCAGGCATGTCCAGCGCCACGCCCGACACTTCGGAATCCACATCGAAACGGCATTCGATCGGTGTATGCTTCAACGCGTCTTCCGCGTAGCTGCACACATACGACGAAAAATCGTTCAAGGTGTCGCGGCGGGGATTCACCGCCCAGAGAATTTCATCCAGCGTGGACAGCATGTGGCGCGCGTCGTTGCAAATGCCGTCCAGCTGGGCGCGCAGCTCGGACTTCGGCGCCAGGTCGCTCTGCAGCACTTCTCCATGCAAAACCAGCTGGGTCAATTTCGATCCGAGATCGTCATGGATGTCGCGGGCGATGCGCGCGCGTTCACGCTGCAAGAGGAGGCGTTCCTTGTTATGCAACGCCAGCTGCGCCATCAACCAGAGGCTGAACACAATCACCACACCGCAAATGGACACCAGCGCGGCCTGAAACCAGCCCGTCTGCCAGAAATGAACCTTGATCGGATACAGCACCGGCATCACGTTCACCCGCAGAGGTATGTCCCACCACGGCGCACTGCCCGCCGGAGCCAGGATCACGGCGTTCGGCCAGGAAGGTTCCGCGCGAGTTGCAGTTCTCCAGGTCACATCTTCGTCAGGGACCACCCGCCATTGTTCATCCGACTTGA
The DNA here is from genome assembly GCA_946480555.1 of uncultured Verrucomicrobia subdivision 3 bacterium. The sequence continues at coordinate 3,319 of CAMLLE010000356.1, read as the reverse complement.
TTTCAATAACGCTTCCGTTTGTCAGCTCGATGCGCAGGCCGAGCAGCAATCCGGCGAACGAAAAGGAATTTCGCGCGTGAACCGCCAGCGTATGGCGCCCGGGCGAAAGAAGCGGAGTGATGTCAAACTCGAACAACTCCCGCCATTCAGCGCCGCGTCCCAATTCGCGTCCGTCGAGATAAAGAATGAATTCGTTATCGACCGTCATCCGAAGGCGCGCCCGCCGGATGGTCTTTGCCGCCGGCACATCGAAGGCCTGCCAGAACTGGCAGACCTGATTTTCAGACCGGGTGGCGGCCCAAATCCACGAGCCGAGATCGTCAAGCGATTCGCGCGCATTCGCTTCCGCCACTGGCTGCGCAAGCGCAGGCGAATCCTCTGCAGCGTGACCGAAAAAGGCGCAGGCCAGCCACGCGGACGTGAAAACGCTGCCCAGCCGGGTTTTTCCGGCGAATCGGCTGTCGAGAAAATGTCGAAAAACAAAGCTCACCGCGTTGCTCTCGAATCTGCTCCATCGAAGCTGGTTTTCACAGGCGAAACGGGCAATCGCGAAATGAACGAATTCATTATCAGAATATGCCTCGGCGTTTCGTCGCCCGCGCGTTCGGCGTGTTCATCGTGCTGGGGATGATTGCCGGGCATTCAGCCTGAGGACGAGTTTTCCCGAACGGCCGGGCATTAATTGAATATCACCATCCTCCAAACGTCGGCATCCCCCGTCCGCAGCCAGCTGAACCGCGTATGCCATACCGGAATACTCAAACGCAATGTCGTTCGACGTGACGTTCCTGACAGCCGCATTCAACCCTTCACCGCCAGCCATATTCAAGACCCAGCGCAAGGGTCGTGATTGGTTATCCACTGCGCCAAATTCCACATCGGTTTCTCCACATACGACGGAAAAGATTCCTCCACCGCTCAGCGGCTGTTCGATTTTCAGTTCAGTCGGATTCAGCTCTTTGACCACGGGTGGGCCTGCCGGAATCATTGGCGTCACAACGTCGTTTGAAGAAACCAGGAAAGGCCACATGCCGGCCGGTTTGGTTCCGGGTTTGGACCAGCGAGCCCAGTCCATCACAGGCAATGTTTCGTAGGTCAACGATGTTTCCTTCAATGCAGATCTGTACGTGGGCGAAACCAGATTCTCATCGAAGCAATGGAGATCGCGAACAAAGAACGTGCCGTTCTCCCAAAGAATATTCAGCCGATAGAACCGGCTGTTGTACCACGCGGTTTTACGGCCTTCGCTTTTCCAATCGTCAAGCGCCACCACCGCAGTGGCCGGAGTGAGCGGGAAGTTTTTCCGAAACCAGATTCCGGTTTGCTCCAGCGTCTCAACCCGAATGCGTCCGGCCTTCGACTCGGCAGCAAAAAGTGCGACCTGGCGGGCCAGGCCCTCTTTCATCGCGTCCCATCCGAATGAGTTTTCTTGTCCGGCCTGCGCGTACCCGAAAGCCAGTGCGGGTTGTTCGATCAGGCTGTTCATGAACCACGTCACCCATTTGGCCGAACCACCGGTTTCAGGATAAACAGGTTCCAACGACTGCAATCCCGGCGTCGTGCCATGTTGATAAATCGGATCGCTGCCCAGCATTCGGAAAATCGGAACGTCGAGCTGGCCCGCGCGCGTCTGAGCCGGCATGTACGCGTTGAAGCGGCTGGGATAATACGCCTGGTTCCAATAGCCGCCCCACAAGGTGTAAAAATCCGTCCCGATCTGATCCTTGCAGTTGCATGACGCAATGATGCCGTATCGGCTGGCCATGTGATCCAGTGTGACCTCGTCGATGTACCAGGAGCCGGCGGTGCGCGGATAATTGCCGAAGATGGCTTTGAAGTCGGCCATGTAAACATCCACGAGTTTCCGTCGTTCTTCCGGAGTGTAGCCCGGCGAGAAACCAACATGCGCTTCCGGATCCCATTCATGACGCCCGCGCCATTTGAGGCCGGCCTTCTCGGCCAATGGCTGTGGAATCTCCCACCACACAGCAATCTCGTCGTTGGTTCCCAATTGCTCCTTCAACAGTTTCTGGTAGCGCGGTTGGATGAGCGCATCGTATTGCAGCGCCCAAGTTGCGGGAAGATCATGGCTTTTGAGCAATTCAATCTGACGCTGGGTGCAACCGAAGAGAACGTCTTCGGAATTTTGCAACCGGAAGTCCGAGTTCCGAATGAAGTTGTAGAGGTTTACGATGCGGGGTCCGGAGGCGCCTGCCGATCGCAAACAGACAACGAGCGACATTGCAAATAGAAGTAGCAGGTTCAGCGGTTTCATCGGGTGCAATCAGTCTGCCACGATCCGAAAATACTCCTCGGACACGTTTGCTGTGGAATTGGTGCAGGCAAATGTCGCTTGCGTGGCTACGAAATTGGTCACGGTACACCACGCCCCGGACGCCAGATTGGTCGTGCGTTCCAGAACATAATTCCGTCCCGCCACGAGGCCGGCAATGTTGACTGCAAAACGATCCGGCACGGGCATCGTGCCGCTCAAAACTGCGGGCACGGCAGGCGGAACGTTCTCCACGCCGAAAACGGCGATTTGAGAATAGCCGCACCAGCCGTTTTCAGAACCCGGTGATGTGAAATCAAATCTCAACGCTGCCACGTTCGTAGCCAGATAACCGGCCGCGGGTGTCAGCATCGAACGCGTCACAGAATGGGCGGCAGCTGGATTGGGCGGGTTGTAGTTAACCGAACGCAGCAGGATGAAAGTCGAAGGAGCGGTCACCCTGGAATAGTAAACTGTGAATGCTTGTTGATCGCGGCCCGCATCGCGCCATCCTCCATACACCGTGACGTTGGTGAGATTGTATCCATTGGCGGAAGCGTTGGTCAGCGTGTAGATCACTGATGATCCCGCTCCGCTGCCGTTGCCGCACGACACGTAATTGCTGCTGGTGGTGAGCGGACTGCCTCCCGTGCTGATTGCCAAACTGCCTCCCGCTGTCAGCGAACTGACATTCCGCGGGCCCCATTGGGATTCCAGATTGAAATTGCCATTCGTCGTCACCGGAAGTTTCCCCAATAGCAGATTGCCGGAATCAAGGGTCCATGAAGGCGCAAGCGGAAAGCCGTAGCCCAAACCAGTCTGAGCCGCGAATTTCGCGATCACATTGTTCACCGGTGCGAGAGCGCTATTGACCGTCAGCGAGCTGGCGCTGCTATAAAACGTTCCGGACGAATTCGTCGCTCGGACAAGGTATGAAGCAGTATTCGTCAGCTGCAGGTTCGTCAGCGTCAAACTCAAACTCGTCGCTCCGACAATATCATTCGTCACTCCCGGCTTGATCACCTGCCACTGATACGCAAATCCGCC
>CAMLLE010000355.1 GCA_946480555.1 uncultured Verrucomicrobia subdivision 3 bacterium | reverse complement strand
GCATGAAATCGGACATCACGTGGATTCCTACAATAAGACGCGCGCAAAGCGTGAACGCTTTGCCGATGAATTTGCCCGCAAGCATGGGTGATTGGATCGCGGGTGGAATCGGTATCATGGTGGAAATTGATTGGAGTGCATGCATGAATCTGTTTCGAAGCAAGAGCGACGGTTTAGATACAAAAGCTTTGGACGAGTTTGGTGTGATCATCAATTTACGGGATGCCTTGTCTCGAATCAGAAACGGAGATGAGGCCGGAGCAATAGGGCTCATGGAAATGTTTCTCGACTGCGTTCTCCTTTCGGTGGCTTCTGAACCTTCAAAGTACAGCCCCGCAGTTTCTGAGTTGCTTAAGGGGGAATTGCGCAGGATGAAGGTTTACCGAACCCAGCATCCCGCGTTCGATGAAGCCTATTTGAATACGTTGGAACCTGAGCTCAAGAAACGAACTTTGGAGCGTAGGCGTGAGGTGGAGAGGATATTGTCGGCGATCTAGGACCCGCGAACCCAACCTGGCATGTCCGGGCACCGTTTCATTGACAAGGCGTCAAACCTTTTCTTTGAGAAAATGGTTCGTCATCCGGCAGGGAATGGCATCCGGTGGCAGTGTGCGGCAAAGCAGGGTTTTCGGATCCAATCTAAGATGAAAAATCCTGTGATAAGACTGGCGCGTGCCGGGCAGCAGTGGATGGTTGAGTGTGGATAGTTGATCGACTGCGGCATCGGCACGGGAACGATGCCAGTCAACAGCACTCATTCAGATTACGATTCAAATCTCGCGGCGTGGCTGCGGGCGCGCGAGGTGATCGCGGGTGAGGATGCGGTCAAAGCCGCAGGTGAGCGGTATCTTCCGAAAATCGATTCGCAGACGGAGGACGAGTATTCGGCTTACAAGGAGCGGGCTTCTTTTTTCAACGCGACAGCACGGACGGCGGATGGGTTACTTGGGCTGACATTCAGGCGCGAGCCGACGGTGAAATTTCCGGATGGAGAACAAGGCGACGCGGCGCACACCTCTCCCCGGCCCTTTCCGCAGAGCGGAGAGGGAGGGTTATTTCCGGCGCGGCTGGGGCACTTCGAATCTTTGCTGAGGATGTCGATCTGATGGGGACTTCGCTTTTCACGTTTTCCAAGAACATCGTTTCGGAAGTGATCTCGGTGGGACGTGCTGGGTCGCTGGTGGATTGGGAAGAGGACGGAGAGCAACGGGCGTTCGTGGTTCGCTACGCGGCGGAGCAGATCATCAATTGGAAGACACGACGGATCAATGGGCGCAACGTTTTGTCGTTGGTGGTGCTGCGGGAGAATGTTTCAGGTTTGGAGTTTGGAGTTTCGGGTGATGAGTTTGCAGAGGAAAGCGTCGAACAGATTCGGGTGCTGAAGCTGGAAGAGGATTCCGGCGGGACGCCGGAATCGACACGCGAGACGCGTGTGGTCCCCCACCGATTTGTGGTTGAGATTTGGAGGCGGAAGGAGGGCGGCGGGAAACGCAATAAGGCGGATTGGGAATTGGTGGAAACTCGGGTTCCGCTGCGTCTCGGAAAACCGCTGACGCTGATTCCGTTTGTGTTTCATGGGCCGCGGCATTCACTGCCGGACGTCGATAAGCTGCCACTGGCGGACATCATCGCGATCAATCTCGATCACTATCGGCTGAATGCGGATTACCGGCATGGGCTTCACTTCACAGCACTGCCGACGGCGTGGGTGAGCGGGTTCGATAAAACGGCGACGCTTCGGATCGGTTCCAGCACGGCTTGGGTTTCTGAGATGCCTGGGGCCACGGCGGGATTTCTCGAGTTCACAGGACAAGGTCTCACGACGTTCGAACGTGCGATGGATCGGGATGAACGGCTAATGGCGATTCTTGGATCTCGAATGTTGGAAGGGCAGAAGCGTTCGGTGGAAACCGCTGACGCGATTGAGCTGCGGCAGAGCGGTGAAGGTGGTGTTCTCATGACGCTGGCACTCAGTGTCAGCGATTCGATCAGCCAGGTGTTGCGATGGGTGTATTGGTGGAACTCAATGGAGGAATCTCCCGAAACGATCAGTGAAGATTTGGTGCTGCTTCAACTCAACACGGACTTTAGCGCGAAGGGAATTTCCAGCGATGAAATCACCGCGGTTGTGTCTGCCTGGCAGGCGGGAGCGATCAGCCGCGAGACGATGTTCGATGTGTTCCGGCGCGGGGAAGTGCTGCCGCCGGGAAGGACGGATGAAGAAGAGAGCCGCCTGGCGGCGGAAGTTCCAAGTTCCAAGTTCCAAGTCCCAAAATCCAAATCAGCAGGAACGCGTTTACGCGAATTGAAGAAATAATGCGGCGCTCTCACGAGACGCCGCCACGGAGGAAAGAAAAAATTATGGGTCTGAAATTCAAATTCAAATCGCGGGAGGAAATCCCGAGTGAACACGCGGCGCTCTACGTGGAACGCGATGGGGCGTTTGTGCTGGATGCGGAAGGTGTCGTGGAGAAAGCGAAGCTCGATGAGTTTCGTGCGACGAATGTTTCGCTACTGAAGGAACGCGATGAGCTGAAGCAGCGGTTTGAGGGAATCAATCCGGATGAAGTCCGGAAGCTCGCGGCGGAGAAGCAGCGCCTCTAAGACGAACAGCGCGTGAAGGATGGGAAATTTCAGGAAGTGCTCGATGCACGCCTCAAAGGCGCGAAGACGGAATGGGACAAGCAGTTTGCTGCGGTAACCTCGGAGAGCGATGCGCTGAATGCGCGGCTGATGAGCATTCAGATCGATCAGGCTGTTGTGGTTGAAGCCACGAAGCGGGGCCTGCGCGCAACGGCGATTCCGGACATCACGGCGCGGGCGCGAACCACTTTCAAACTCGTGAATGGAGTTCCCCAGGCATTCGACTCTGACGCTCAGAGTGTCCGCGTTGGCAAGGATGGTGTTTCTCCGATGACTTTAGCGGAGTGGGTGGATGCGTTGGTGTCTGACGCTCCGCACTTGTTTGAATCAAACGCTGGTGGCGGTGCCAGCAGCGGCGGCTCCGGTGGGGCTGGCAATCGTTCGGTGAAGAATCCGTTTCGCCGTGAGACGTGGAATCTCACGGAGCAGATGAAGTTGCAGAAGAGCGATCCGGCGCTGGCGGCGAGGCTGAAGGCGGCGGCGTAGCTGCGCGATGGCAAATGGCAGATGGCAAATTGAACAATTTGGCGGCGCAGCAGCGACCGCCCTACCAAGTGAAAGGTTGAATTATGGCTAAGACAGCAGTGGCGGACATCATCATTCCGGCGGTGTTCGAAAAATATGCAATCGAACGGACGGCGGCTTTGTCGGCATTCGTTCAGAGTGGAATCGTGGAACACGCGCCGGAGTTTGACGAGCTGGCGAGCGGCGGCGGGCGAATGGTGGAAATGCCGTTCTGGAAAGACCTGACAGCCGCTCGTCAGCTTGTGAGCGATTCGGCGTCGCTCACGGTGAACAAGATCACGGCGGACAAAGACATTGCCCGCATTCATAACGACGCGCAGGCATGGAGCGTGAATCACCTGGCAAAGGTGATCTCGGGCGATGATCCCATGCAGGCGATCGTTGATCTCGTGGCCGACTATTGGGCGCGCACGGATCAAGGGCTCGTGATCTCGTGCCTGAAAGGAATCTTCGCCTCGGCATCGATGGCGGGAAACAAGCTCGCGATCGCGAGTGAAATTCTGGCGAATCAAACGGCTGCCACGCGATTGAATGGCGCGACGTTTGTCGATGCAACCGCGACGCTCGGCGATCGTGGTGATCGTTTGACTGCGGTGGCGATGCACTCGGCAACTGAGGCGGCGCTGCGGAAACTGGACTTGATCGACTTCGTTCCGGACAGCGAGGGGAAAGCGCAGATCAAGACGTTTCAGGGGCGGCGCGTGGTGGTGGATGATGCGTTGCCGGTTCGCAATGGCACCACGAGCGGACTCGTTTACACGACTTATCTGTTCGGGCCGGGCGCATTTGCGAAGGGCGCGGCTCCGCTGGATTCGACTCCGCTCCAAGGCGGTCATGGAACGGAAGGTGTGGAGATCACACGTCAGTCGATGGAGTCGGACACGGCTTTGATCAATCGCCGCCGTTACATCCTGCATCCGCGTGGCGTGAAGTTCAACTCGGCCGCCGTCGCGGGTGATTCGCCGACGAATGCAGAGCTGGAAAATGGCGCAAACTGGACGCGTGTGTTCGAGAACAAGAACGTCCGCGTGGTGGCGATTGATCACAATAACTGAGCGTTTCGGGTTTGGAGTTTGAAGTTTCGAGTTAACGGCGGCGCGGCAGCGCCGCCCTACCAATCAAGAGTATGGGCAAAATCATTCCTCGGAGTTTTGAGAAGTTGCGCACGGGTGAACACATGCAGATTGCGGTGTTCACGAACGTGGCGGCGGCGAATGCGGCAGGTGTGACGGCGGCGTTGTTTCCGCGGCGTGTCATTTACCTGACGGCAGGTGGAACCGGCTCGGTGCCGTGTCTCGCGGTGTCGGATGGAACCAATTGGCGGCAGGTGGCGATTGGGGCGAATGCGATCCGGATGAGCCGAGGAACCGTCGGACGCGCGTCTC
>CAMLLE010000354.1 GCA_946480555.1 uncultured Verrucomicrobia subdivision 3 bacterium | reverse complement strand
TCCTCCTCAAAAAACCTCAACTCACCCTCTCCAATTAAAGACAGTTGCTGCCAAATCACGGGCATCGAAAGGTGCGCGTTGCGTGTCACCTTCCAAAACGGTTGTGAACCTATTTTCACGGACATTTGCCGGCAGGTTATTGCCGAACCAAATGAATCGTTCCGCTCAGGCGAACATGATCTTCGTCGTGGTGGCGCTGTCGTCCCAACCGCGCGTTGGTTCGGCAGTGACGGAGCTGATGTCCTTGATCGAGATTTGCCGGCCGCGCGTCTTCGGTCCTTTCACTTCCACTTCGTTCGGATCGCACGTTTGCTGGCTGATCTTCTGGTGGGGCGCCGGTTTGTAGCGGACGTAAAGGACCTTGGGCGTGCCGGGCGCGAAGAACAGAATGCGCGACTTCTCCGGAATGCAGCTGTAAACCTTGTTCGTGATCGTGCCGCCAAACGTGAATCGCTTCAGGTAGCTGGCATTGCGATCCGTGTAAGCGCAGGTGAACACGCCTTCGCGATCCGGCAGCGCGCAGTAAACAACATCCGGCCCGACGAACAACTTTTCCGGCAGTTCGATCACCTTGTAGGTGCCGTCCTTGAACACGAGCAGCAGCTTGTCGAACTTGGTGCATTCCAGTTTGAATTCCTCGCCGCTGACCTTGTAGCCGATGTAGCCGCTCTCGCGATCGTAGGAAACCTTGAACGCCTTGAACGCCACGGCTTTCACATCCACTTCCTCGTGCCGCGCGGACTTCGTGGTGAGTCGCGGGTATTGCGGACCGTATTTCTCCAGCAACGCTTCGAGATGGCCGATGGCGAACTTCGTCAGGTTCTTCAGATTCTTGCGCGTCTCTTCCAAGTCCGCTTTGACCTTGTCCGTTTCCTCGCGGTGCTTGTTGATGTCGAACAGCGAAATGCGGCGGATGCGAACGCTGAGCAGCTTTTCCACATCGGCGTCGATGAGGTCGCGATACATCTGTTTGCGGAACGGCTTGAAACCTTCGTAAACCGCCGCGATGACCGCGTCGTTCGTCTTGCACTGCTCGATGCGTTTGTAGATGCGTTCCTCGATGAAGATCCGTTCCAGCGTGCGGAAATGAAGTTCGTCCTCGAGCTTCTTGATCTTCAATTCCAGCTCGCGTTTCAGGATGTCCACCAGTTGCGCGGTGTTTTCGCGCAACACTTCGCTCACGGTCATCTCAACCGGGCGGTTGTTCTTGATGACGATGATCCGGCTGGAAAGCGACACCTCGCAATCGGTGAACGCGTAGAGCGCGTCCACGAGCTTGTCGGGATCGACCCCTTGCGGGCAGCGGATTTCAATCTCCACGTTCTCCGAAGTGAAATCGTTGATCGACTTCACCTTCAATTTGCCCTTGCGAACGGCGTCTTCGATCGACGCAATCAGCGAATCCGTCGTGGTCGTCGGCGGGATTTCTTTGATCACCACCGTGGCGTCGTCCTTGACCTTGATCTTGGCGCGGACTTTGACGCTCCCCTTGCCATCCTGATAATCGCGCGCGTCCATGAGCCCACCGGTTGGGAAATCGGGCAGGCATTTGAACGGCTGGTTTTTCAGAATCGCGATTTGCGCCTCGAGCAGTTCCGGGAAATTGTGCGGCAGAATGCGCGCGGACAGGCCGACGGCGATGCCTTCCGTGCCGAGCATCAGAGTGAGCGGCAGCTTGGACGGCAGGGTGACGGGTTCCTTATTGCGGCCGTCGTAGCTGGGGACGAATTCCGTGATCTCGTCGTTGAACAATTCCGTGCGCGCGAGATCCGTGAGGCGGCATTCGATGTAACGTGGGGCGGCGGCGGGATCGCCAGTGAAGATGTTGCCGAAGTTCCCCTGGCCTTCGATCAGGTAACGCTTGTTCGCCAGCACCACGAGCGCATCGCCGATCGCCGCGTCGCCGTGCGGATGATATTTCATCGTGTCGCCGACGAGGTTGGCGACCTTGATGAACCGGCCGTCGTCGTTTTGATGCAACGCCCAAAGAATGCGGCGTTGCACGGGCTTGAGGCCGTCGGCCAGATGCGGGATGGCGCGGTCGCGAATCACGTAGCTGGCGTATTCGAGGAAGCTCGTGTTGACGCGCCGGTGCAGCGGCAGTTCGATTTTGGCGGGGTTGAACGGATGATGAACGAGGTTCTCCGGAACCTTTTCCGCGATGATTTCGGCATGCGGTTCCTGCCCGTTGCCGTTGGCGGCGGGAGCGTCAGCCGGCTCCGGCTGCTTCTTTGCGCCGTTCATTTCCAAATCCAACTGCTTGGAATCCTTCTTCGGTTTGTCTGCCATGTTAAAGCGTCCGCTCGATGCGAATCTGGTTTCGTCGCGTGAAGACGGATCGATCCGCCGTTCGACTCAAAAGCGCGACGGCTAAAATGCTGCAAAGTGCTGCGTTAAAAGGAAAGGATTCTTTGAGAAAGAACTTGGAGCCGATCAATCCCAAACCCGAGCGCGCAGGCGCGGCTCACACCGCGATGAAGGTGTCTTCAGATTCGCGGGCCTGTTGCGGAGCTGGCTTGTGTTCCAGCGGAAGTTCCACGGCGAAACTGGCGCCTTTGCCGGGGCCGTCACTGTGGACGGTGAGCGAACCGCCCATTTCCTTGGCCGCCAGTGCGCCACTGTGCAGGCCGAAGCCATGGCCATTCTTGCGGGTGGTGAAACCGTAGGAAAATATTTTGGTGAGATTCTCGGCCTGGATTCCCATGCCATTGTCCGTGACCGCGATCCGGACGCGATCCCCTTCCGCTCGAGCGATCGTCAGCGTCACGACGCGATTTCCGGCGTCGTTTACGTCGCAAGCGTATTTGGCGTTTTGGAGAAGGTTCACCAGGATCTGAATCGCTTTGTGACGATCCACGGAAAGCGTGGGCACCGTCTGATAAAGGCGGACGACGCGAATGGAATGGCGCTGGTAAGCGGCTTCGTGCATGCGGAACGCGTCTTCGAGCAGTTCGACCGGCGTGACGGATTCCACCACGCCTGAAACGCGCGCGTAGCTTTGCTGCATGGCCACGATCTTCTTGATGTGCTCCACGTTTCGCGTGAGCAGTTGAATTTCCTGCAGCACGCGCGCGTGTTCCTTTTCCATGCTGTGATGCAAGGCTTCGAGGTAGTGAACCAGCTTGCGGCCCTTGTCATCGGCGGTGAGGAAGTCGGCCAGGCGTGCTTCGTTCTCGCGCAGCAGTTGCACTGCTTTTTTCAGCCGATCGACTCCGGAGCGGCGGGTTTGCTCTTCCACGATCGAAGCAGAGACGTTCACGCTGTTGAGCACGTTGCCGACATTGTGCAACACGCTGGTGGCCACTTCCGCCATGCCGGCCTGGCGCGAACTGGTGACGAGCTGCCGGTTCAAAAGTTCCAGCTGCGCTTCGGAATCCTTCCGCGCCGTGACATCGTGCTGGATGCCGGCGAGTCCGATGATCTGTCCATGGCTGTCGCGCAACGGCACTTTCGTGGTGCGCTGCCAGCGTCGTGTGCCGTTTTTGAACAGCACGTTTTCCTCGGTATTGTATGGCTTGCCGGACGCGAGCAACTCCTCTTCCGCGGCGCGAAATGCTTCCGCCTGCTCAGCCGGGTAGCAGTCAAAATCCGTTTTGCCGATGGCCAGCTGCGGATCGCCAACGCCCATGGTGCGGGCGTGGGCCACGTTGTTGATGATTACGCGCCCGTCCCGATCCTTCACGAAGACATCGTCGGGGAGGTGGTCGATCAAGGTGCGCAGCAGATTCCGCTGTTCGCTGAGTTCCTGTGTGCGCTCGAGGATGCGCGACTCCAACAACTCGTTTGCGGTTTGCAGCCTGCGCTGTTTGCTGCGCAGGTGAGCGACACGCCAGGTGTAGATTCCGCCGAGACCCGAGGCTGCAAGGGCCGCTGCGAGCAGTTGAAACCAGGCTGTCTGATAATAGTGTGGCGGCAGATACACCTGGGCGCTGGTGCCGGTTTCATTCCAGAATCCGTCGGCGTTGGAGGCTTGAACGTGGAAGGTGTAGGACTTCGGCTTCAGGTTTGCGTAAACGGCGGAACGCCGGCTGCCGGCGTCCACCCAGTCCGTATCGTAGCCTTCCAGCTTGTAGCGGAAGCGGATTTTGTCCGGGGCTGTCAGGCTGAGCGCGGTGAACTGGACCGCCAGTTCGCCGCGGCCGGGCGGCACGTTTTTCCGGCGCTTCGGATCAACGGCCATCCCGTTCACCCGGATCGAATGAATTTCCACCGGCGGTGCGGTGCGATTCAACGGCACATTGTCGGGATCGACGCGCAATGCGCCTGTGGGCGTCGCAAACCAGAGTTTCCCATCGGATGTTCGGGTGTTGACGTATTCAACCTCGGTCAAGTCGATCGTTTTGAGCGATTCCATGCCGTCAAACAGAGTTCCCGCCACCTTCTGTGCCCGGCGATCGGCGACGGCCAGCGCGCTGTTCCGGTTGATGCAGGCCAAACCCTTTGAGGTTTGCAGCCAGAGGTTGCCCCGATGATCGGGAGCCAGGGAATGAATCGATGCATCGGTCAGTTTATCCGTGAAGACGAACGCTTTGCCGTTCCGGATCAACGCCAGCCCCCGA
>CAMLLE010000353.1 GCA_946480555.1 uncultured Verrucomicrobia subdivision 3 bacterium | reverse complement strand
AACCGGCGAAGCGCATCGCACCGGCGAGCCGCCCCGGCACCTTGGTCCGTGTTTTATGGCTATAGCCGCCCGCGGCGCGCTTTCCTATACTGCGCCACGATGAGCGAAATCACTTTGCTTCTGGACGCCATCGCGACCGGGGATTGCAAGGCATCCGAGGATTTGCTGCCGCTGGTTTACGACGAGCTGCGGCGGCTCGCGACCAGCCGGCTTGCGCGCGAATCCGGATTGCAGACGCTGCAGCCCACCGCACTGGTCCACGAAGCCTGGCTCAAGCTTTCGCGCGAAGGAAATCGCACCTGGCAGGATCGCGCCCATTTCTTCCGCGCCGCCGCCCAGGCCATGCGCCGCATCCTGGTGGATCGCGCCCGGCACAAGCTCAGCCTCAAAGGCGGCGGCCAGTTCGAGAAAGTGGCGATCCACGATCTCGATCTCGCCGCGGCCCCGATCGAGGATCGCGTGCTGCTCGTCGATCAAGCTTTGGAACAGCTGGAACAGGACGATCCCGAAAGCGCGCGGGTGATCACGTTAAAATTCTTTGGTGGCCTGACGAACAAGGAAGTCGCCGGAATTCTTGATCTGACCGAGCGTTCGGTGGAACGCAAATGGGCCTACGCGCGGGCGGCGTTATTTGAGATGATCCAGGCCGAGAGCTGACCTGTCGGTTTTCGTTCCTCGATTCCGCTTATCCTTCAAAGCCTCTTTCAATGTCCGCCGACAAGCAGATCGAGAAAGCCCTGTTCGACGCTGCGCTGAGTTTGAACGACTCCACCGCGCGCGCCGAGTTTCTCGATCAAGCGTGCATCGGCCAGCCAGCTTTGCGCCGGCGATTGGAAACGCTGCTCAAGGTTCAATCCTCGGCGGACGCATTCTTCCGAATCAATCCCGCAACGATCGTTGCACCATCGGAGGAACGCCCCCAGACCCGCGCAGAAATCCGGCCCGGCGACACCACACTGGCGAATCAGGAAACCGATGTTTCAGCCGTCGTGATTGGCCGCTATCGCCTGGTCCGGCGTTTGGGTGAAGGCGGCTGCGGCGTGGTTTACCTGGCAGAACAACAGGAACCGGTCCGGCGACGCGTGGCGCTGAAGATCATCCGGCTCGGCATGGATACCGAGCGGGTGATTGCGCGATTCGAAGCGGAACGCCAGGCGCTCGCCATGATGGATCATCCGAACATCGCGCATGTGCTGGACGCTGGCGCGACGGACTCCGGCCGGCCGTATTTCGTGATGGAAATCGTTCCTGGCACGAAGGTGACGGATTACTGCAACCAGCATCGGCTCAATCTTACGGAGCGTCTGGAATTGTTCATCCAGATCTGCCACGCCATTCAGCACGCGCATCAGAAGGGAATCATTCACCGCGACATCAAGCCATCGAACATTCTGATCACCGATCAGGACGGCAACCGCGTGCCAAAGGTGATTGATTTCGGGATTGCCAAGGCCACGCAGGGCCGGCTCACGGACAACATGGTTTATACGGCGGCGGACCAGTTCATCGGCACGCCCGCCTACATGAGCCCGGAGCAGGCGGAAACGAGCGGGCTTGATGTCGATACGCGCAGCGACATTTACAGCCTCGGTGTATTGCTCTACGAACTGGTCACCGGCCGCACCCCTTTCGATTCGTCCGAATTGCTCAAGTCCGGCGTGGACGCGATGCGAAAAACGTTGCGCGATCGCGATCCGCGGCCACCTTCCACTCTCCTGACCACCCTCGGCAACACCGAACTCCGCGCCGTCGCCGCGCAACATCACGCCGATCCGCCGCGCCTCATTTCACTCGTCAAAGGCGACCTGGATTGGATCGTAATGAAAGCGCTGGAGAAGGATCGCCGGCGCCGATATGAAACCGCCAACGGCCTGGCGATGGACGTCCAGCGGTTCCTGAACAACGAACCGATTCTGGCGCGTCCGCCCAGCCGGATTTACCGTCTGGGGAAATTGGTTCGCCGCAACAAGCTGACCTTCGCCGCCATTTCCGCCGTCACGTTCACACTGCTCGCAGGCCTGGCGACGTCCACCTGGTTGTTGCTTCGCGAACGTGAAGCGAGACAACGCGCGGTCGCCGCGGAACAGAAACAAAGCGAACTGCGCCGCGAAGCGGACGCGCTGCGGCAGCAGGCGGAGAATCGGCAGAAGCTCAGCGAGGCGATGGTTCTCGTCAGTCGCGATGCCTATGAGCAGGCCGATCGGCTGATCGCCGGAATCCCCGCCCTGGAACCGAAGCTCGAGTACGCCGAACTTTATCGCAGACTTGGCGAATGGCACGTGGCGCAAGGCCGCTGGCACCTGGCGATGCAGCGCTTTGCCATTCTCCTCCAGGTCAGCCAGCCCGACGATTGGGACATCACCACGCTGGATTACCTTCGTTACGGTCCCTTGCTGCTGGAAACGGGCAATGCGCTGGAATACGACCGCTTTCGCCGAAGCGCCGTCGCACATTTCACGCAAACCACGAACCCAGTACCAGCAGAGCGCGTTCTGAAAATGAGCCTGTTGACCCCGGCAAGCCCCGAGTTTCTGCAAACGTTACGACCGCTCGCGCAAACAGCGATCGACTCGCTCGCCGTGCCGCCCAAAAGTTTGACCAGCTGGCATCGTTCACTCTCGGCTTGGCGCTGTTTCTCGCTGGCGTTGATGGAATATCGGAGGGGCAACCTGGGTGGCGTAAGCCAGTGGCGTGAGACTGCCGTCAGTTTTGAAAAGGCGAACCCGGCGCGAGATTTCAACTTCGATATCGTGAGCGCCATGGCGGATTATCAGCTGGGCCGGACCAATGAAGCCCGCAGCCGGCTGGCAGGCGTTCGCGCGGAGGTGGAAAAGAACGCGCGCGAACATCCCATTACTGGCAGCAATGGTTATTGGTTCGATTGGATCTTCGCTGACATCCTCCTGCGCGAAGCAACGGCTCTCATGTGGTTGCCGGGCGATTGATTCCGCTGAAACGGGTGGGACAGCCAATCTGGCTGTTCTTGGCGGCAACCTGCCGCCATGCCTGAATCGTTCGCAATCCGAACGGTTCGGTCTGGTTGGAAGCAACACTCTGATTCGACGTCCGCTGCCCGCTTGAACGTGCGATTCGCCGCGGACCGAAAACCTCCCCGTTCCGGTTTTATTCAACTTCCCGATTTTTCGTGTCGGGTTTCCCCGTTCGTTTCCGCTCCTTCTCCAGAGAGCCAATGAATTCCGAACCAATCACATTTCCAAACTGCCGCGATTTTCGTCCGTCGGCCATCCGGAGTTCATGACAGTTCAGCCAACCGGCTTAGCGTTCAACCTCACACAAACAAACCCATCATGAAAACAGCCTCAATCTCCGCAGGTGATTCCGCGGCAGCGCCCCGAAAGTTCCGATCGAGATTTGCCCGGAGCACCGCGTTGCTCGCAATTCTGGCCGCGACGCCCATGGCGGCTTCAGCCGTGAGTCTGACTTTGACCACCGAAGCGCCCGTTCCCGGTGCGGACGACGTTTACAACTTGATTGGCGGCGCCAACGACGACGCGAACATCAATAACGGCAGCGACGGCAGCACTTACGTGGCGGGGGATCGCCCCACGCAGGGCCAGACCTTCACCACGGGTTCAAATTCATCCGGCTATGTGCTGCGCGACATCTGGATCCGGCACTGTGGTTACACCGAGGCGGCCAGTTCCGGCAACGGAACCTGGTGGAACATGGGCAACGGCGGCGTCTGGGTGTTGCGCGTGACCGATCCTTCGAAGAACGGCCAGGCCGGTTTCGTGTTGCGCTCGGAAACCTACGTTTCCAACGGCACCGAGAACAACGGTGCAGCCTGGAACGGCGGCAATGGCTCGCTGGGGGACGATGTCTGGCTGCATTTCACGCTCACCACGCCGGTGCAGGTTTCGCCGAACACAACGTACGGCATCGATCTCACCGCCACGGGAAATCCCGGCCTGAACTATTTCGAATGGCTGGGCAATGAAACCAACGTGCTCGGCACCGGTACCGCCTACACGGGCACGACCGCCGCCACACCCGGCAACACCGTGAACAATCTGGTTGGCGATCGCGTCTTTCTTGTCCAACTCGGGAACTTCGTGCCGGCCGTTCCACCGGACCTTGTCGCGCCACTGCGGTTCGTTCCCACCGGGCAGACGGTTCAAGTTTCGGCCGCGATCCCGTCAATCGCAAATGCCAGCCAGCCTGCGACGCTGGTGCTCACCAACAACCATCCGGGAATCATCAGCCTGCAGGGTGGCGCGAGCACCATCACGTTGAACTTCGCCCAAGGTGCGACCAACGTGCAGACCTTCAACGTCCAGGTGCTGGCGGAAGGCATTGGCAACATCTCCGTCGTTCCCAACAGCTCATTCACTGACGCGTCGATCCTGATCGGGACACCACTCGTGGCCGATGAACCCTTTGAATACGATCCGAACACGCAGCCGTATTTGGATCAGGCCAACGGTGGCGATGGTTTCTTCCTGCCATGGTCGCAACCGACGCTCGGATCGACCATCGTTCCCGGCCTCGAATTCAGTGCGGGCACAGCGACGCTCACCACTTCCAGCAATGCCGCCTCGGTCACGGGCGCTGGAAACGAAGC
>CAMLLE010000352.1 GCA_946480555.1 uncultured Verrucomicrobia subdivision 3 bacterium | reverse complement strand
CCGCATCCGTGTGAGCGACGAGTTTTTTCCGAAAAGTAATCCCCGTTCCGGCGGAACGATTTATCAATGGCAGCTTGGCTGGCATGTGTCGGCCCACGATGTGGCCCGGCAATTCGGCCACCACTCAGTCTTACGCCTGTTGATGGAGCGCAGTCCCGACGATGTGAAATTGATCGCCGCCTGCTGGGCCGGTGATGAAGCGAGAGTAGAATCGTTGCTCGAGACCAATCCGAGGCTGGCTGGGAGGTTGTCCGCGCAGGACCAGAGTCAGGTAGCGCATGCTGCGAGGAACAACAACGTCGCGGCCGTGCGCCTGATGCTGTTGGCCGGACTGCCGGTGGACGCGCTGGGGCAGCATCGCGCGACGCCGCTGCACTGGGCTTCGTTCCACGGCAATACGGAGATGACGCGCGAGATTCTCCGACATAAGCCGCCGCTGGAATTGACTGATGCCGATTTCAACGCCACCCCGTTAGGTTGGGGAATCCATGGCTCTGTGCACGGCTGGCATTGCCGGACGGGAGACTATGGCGGAATTGTCGAAGCGTTGCTAAATGCGGGCGCAAAGCTTCCGTCGAAATTGAACGGCGGCAGCGAAGCCGTCAGAGTAGTGCTTCTCCGACGCGGGCTGAAGGATTCAGCGTAACCGGATACGAACAGAATGGACGTTTGTCGTCTGCCCAAGAAGCTCGACGATGAAGCCGCCCGGGTGCGCCTCGAGAAAATCGGCGTCAAGCTGACCAAGCTCTCGAAGAAGCAAGCCGACTCTCGGTAATCCGGTGGAAGGACCTTACAAACCCGAGCACAACCGATTTTGAACCTTTCCTCTAGCGGCGGTTCATGACCACCGCAGACAGCGCCGCTACGACAAAGGCGAACGGAGCGATCCGTTCGCCTTTGTGCATATTTCGCGACCGTCGTCCAGGAGTTGGTTCAGACACTTGGCTTGCAACCCGGAAACTGGCTTGCGAGCGTCAATTACCTGCCCTGCAAACTACTCTGATTTTCGCAGAGTCAGGCTTGCCCCTTTTCAATCGGCCAGCCTCCCGCCGCAATGGCCTTGTAACCGCCCACCACAGAGAACACGTTCTTGTAGCCCATGTTCTGCGCAGCATCTGCGGTCAGGGCCGATCGGTATCCGCCGCCGCAGTACATCAGGATTTCGGCATTCTTGTCAGGAAACCGCTTTTCAAGATCCCGCTCCAGGATTCCCTTGCCCAAATGAACGGCTCCCACCGCATGGCCTTCAATCCACTCATGGTCTTCGCGGACATCCATGAGAATTGCGTTTGGATTAGCCTGAAGACGAGCTTTGGCTTCAGCCACGCTCAATTCGTCGATGCGGGTTTTGGCTTCGCTGGCAAGCTTGAGAAATCCGGGTGAATGATCCATGAACCGAAAATAGTTCGCGCCTCCTCCCGGTCAATCCCTTCCTCGAACAATTCACTCGAGCGTCAGAACGCCGGTCTGAGGCTCCCTCGCAGGTTTCCGTGGTTATGCGAAGCCGAACAACGACCTTCGGCCACCATTTCCCCTCCAAAATACGTAAATCTTCTGACCTCCAATTTTCGACCACCCCATTGACAAAATTCCCGCCCTGTGAGCTGATAGGCGCCAATCAAAGTCTCACCCCGGAAAAGCGCATTTAGACAACGCTTTCAAAACGGGAACCAAACACGGGGTGAACTTGAAGAAGGCAGACGTCGGACCAAGACCTACAGGAGACCTATGGCAACTAGATCATCTTTAAGACGGGCATGCGCAGGTGGCGCGGCATTGGCATTAACCGCCGGTTTGAGCGTGGCCCAAGCAGCCTCCGTGGCCGATCTAAACGCGACGGCGAACTTCAACTTTGCAAATCCGATGCTTCAAAGCTCGTTCACCGTGGACGGCTTCAATCAGCTCAGCGGCGCTTCCGTTTATTTTCGCGTCGGCAACGGCGCAGAGGCGTCCGTTGCCACCCTTGGGGTTCCAACCCTGAGCACCTACGACGGAACGCGCGGCATTATTGCCCAATACACTGGCGGGTCATTCACTCTCCAGGTTGATTATCATCTCACCGGTCAGAGCGCACTCAGCGGCTCTGCCATTTTGACGGAAACCATCCGCGTCCATAACACCACAGCCGCCGCACTGGATTTCCATCTGTTCTCCTTCAACGACTTCGACCTGAACAGCACCCCTTCCGGCGATACCGCCCAGCTGGTTGGTTTTGGTGGAAGCTATTTCCTCGCAAGTCAGCTGGATGGGTCATCCGCTTGGGCGCAGACCGTCTTCACCCCGGGTGCTTCTCGCGGTGAAGTGGACTCGAGCGGGTCGCTGCTCGCCAAACTGAATAACGGCGTCGCCGACAACCTGAACAACACGACCAGTGCCGGACCGGGAGATGTCGCATGGGCGCTTCAGTGGGATTTGAACATCGCCCCGGGATCAATTGTGGCCGTCAGCAAAACGGTAAGCATTCAGGTTCAGGGAATTCCTGAACCATCCGCATATGCGTTTTTCGGCATCGGCCTCGCAGGTTTGGCCTTATTGCGCCGCAGATAGAAGTTTTCTCAGAATCTCAGGAAGACCGGCTGCGAACGCAGCCGGTCTTCTTGTTTAAACAAGCCAGCGATAATCCGTGGAACGATGCGTGTATTCGGTATCTTCCTGTAAATTCTTCTCCCTCTGGCGAACTGGCATGCATTCTGGTTAATTCCTTGGAGAATGTTGCGGTTGGTTCGTTTCACTGATCACGTTGTTTGCGCTCGGCTTCGGGCTTTTACGCCCGGCCGCACGCGCTGGCGGCGGTCCGTTTAACACTTTCGTTATCGTCAATGCCCGCAGCACCAATTCCCTCGAACTGGGCGCATACTACTGCGAGCGCCGCCAGATTCCCCCGGAAAACGTCCTTCGCATCGACTGGCCCGGCAACAACATTGCCTGGTCGTTGGCTGAGTTTCAAAACCTGCTGCTTACTCCGCTACAGAACGCCCTGGCCACCCGTCAGATGACGGGCCAGGTCCAATACGTTGTCCTTTCAATGGACATTCCGTTTCAGGTGATCAGCGGCACGGCCATCAACAGCACGACATCTGTGCTCTTTTATGGTTTCAAAGGTCCCCTGGATCTGAAGAGCACGGGCAGCACCTACACGTTTTCCGAAGCGCCGTTCGAGGCTGTGCGCTCCGCGCCAAACTTTTTCCTGGCTACAATGCTAACGGCGGGAACTTTGGCGCAAGCGAAGCAACTCGTCGATCGCGGAGTCGCTTGTGATGGCACGTTTCCCACACAGCCGATCGTCCTGGCAAAAACTTCCGACGTCTTGCGCAATCAACGTCATCGCTCATTCGATGCGGCCATTTCCGCAGCAATGATTGATGGCCGCGCGTCCATTGTCCGAACGAATGCCGATTCCTATTCCGGATTTCGCAACCTGTTTGGTTTGCAGACCGGCCTCGCAAATTTCAGCGTGCCGTCAAACCTGTTCGTTCCGGGCGCAATCGCTGATTCCATGACGTCGTTTGGTGGGGTTATTTTCGGTCCGAACGGCCAGACCACTCTCCTGGCTTTGATTCATGCGGGCGCCACCGCGAGCTACGGCACGGTCACCGAACCCTCGGCAGATCCGGCGAAGTTTCCCGATCCGATGGTTTACTTCTATCAGGCACGCGGATTCAATATCGCCGAATCCTATTATCAAAGCATTCCCGCGCCTTACCTCGGCCTGATCGTTGGCGACCCGCTCGCTGCGCCGTTTGCCAGGCCGGCCAGTGGACAATGGATCGGCGTGAGTCCAAACCAGGTGCTCCGTGGAACTGCGCCGCTGAGTGTGCATTTCCTTTCCAACCGCGCACATCCGATTCACCACTTGGATTTGTTTGTGGACGGAAAATTCCATCGCACGCTCACGAACATCGCTCCCAGCCAGGGCAACGTGGTGAACGGATTCATGCAGGGTCGCAATGCGACTTACACCGTACGCAATGGCGACACACCGAACTTCATCGCCAGCAGCTTTGCCGGACTGGTGAACATCCCGCTCGCCACCAATCTCACCGGAGTGTCCGCTGCCGTTCGGGGTGATCGCTTGATCCTGACACGTTTCACGACCAATGTTCCCCCACGACCACCGGCGCCTGTGAACATTCGCTCCACAGCCGGTGCTGCGGTCGTTGACCCGAATCCCAGTGGACTCGCGTTCAGCAGCGTTCCGGGAAACGCGCCGAGCGACACGACCATCGCCCAGGCCAGCCGTCCGGACTTCCATGAATCCACAGCCCACGGACTGCGAACATTCACCGTCAGCGGCGCGCCAGAGCCGGATGGCTGGCTGCGGTTGAACATTACCAAGATCAATGGCTCAAACGTGGTTGTCAGCGTGACGAACCAATCCGGGACGGCGACCTCGTACCAATTGACCGCTGCGCTGGCGGCAGCCATTGGAAATCATCCGGAACTGCGGACTGCCGATGGCATTGCCGTGGATGATCTCAGCGCCGGTTGGTTCAACTCCGGTTCAATTACATTTCGTGCCCGCACACCGGGACTGGAAGGTGCCGAGGCGCAGCTTGCGCTGAACTGCTCGCCATCCATCAGCATCACCCCAACAAAC
>CAMLLE010000351.1 GCA_946480555.1 uncultured Verrucomicrobia subdivision 3 bacterium | reverse complement strand
GGGATGGCGGTCCGGAAACTCCGGCTCCAGGATTTCCCGCCAATGGGAAGTGGAAAGTCCGCTCCGAAGGTTTCCGCAAGGCGCCATAACTCCAAGCGCGAGCCAATTACCCATTCTTTTCACAGAAGGGAACGAAGGAAACGAAGTCTCAGTCCGACCAGGCTTCTTTGTTTCCTTCTGTTGAAAGCCCGGCTCAAGAGCGGTTGGCTGTGCTGTAGGAGACGACGTGAGGAGTCTCTGGCTTCGTTTTGTAGGAAATGGTCAGAGACTCCTTACGTCGTCTCCTACGTGGAGGCAAATGCTTCGTGCGGACGAGCCGTCCGCGCTCCGGTTAATAGCGCTTCCGCGGCGCTGGTTTTGTGGCCGATTTCTTCAGCTGCAATACCGTCGGCGCACTGGCGTTTCCAAACCGGTCGATCGCCGTCACCGCGACCACATCCGGCGTGCCGCGCAATGCGAAGCTGCGATTTTCATTCGGAACCACGTCCGTCTCCCAGTCGCTGAAAACCTTCTGCTGAATCACCCACCAGGCGATCCGCGGATTCGCTTCGCCTGCGGAAAAAGAAGCCTTTAACGCCGTTCCCCAGCCGCCGACTTTCGCGACCGGCTTGGCTGGTGCATTTCCGCCGAGCCATGGCGACGCGGGCACCAGGGCTTTTTCCCGCTGCACTTCTCGCTGCAACCGATCCGCCAGCGCCGGATTCGCGAAGAGCTTGCTCGCGCTGTAAAGGATGTAGCCGCCGACGCGCTCGTTCTTTCGGGTGATGGCAATCTGGTTGGGGATTTCATCCGGGCGCCACTTCTGGCTTAACGCGTAGGCCGCCGACATGCCCGGCCAGAGATGCCGGCTGCGCACGTTCTGCTCGGACCACCAGTTCAGCAACAACGGAAAGCTTTGCTCACGGGAATCGATGGTCCAATAGAGCTGCGGCGCGAAGTAATCGAGCCAGCCATTCTGCAGCCATTTCCTCGAATCGGCCGCGAGCTTCACGAACGAATCCGACCCACGAATTTGCGGCGGGAAACCTGGCCGCCAGATGCCATGCGGGCTGATGCCGAACTTCACCCACGGCTTCTCGCGTTTGATCGATCGGTAAACGCGTTCGATGAAACGATTCACATTTTCGCGCCGCCAGTCGCCGTGATTGAGTTTGCCGCCAGCGCCAAAACGGTTCCATGTGGCCAGGTCGGGAAACGGCATCGAAGCTTCCGCCGGATCGGGATAAAAATAATCGTCGAAGTGAACCGCATCGATGTCGTAGCGCTTCACCACGTCCATGACGACGCGCAATGAGTGCTCCTGAACTTCCGGTTCGCCCGGATCGAGCCAGAGATACTGCCCGAAACGCCGCACCAGATCGGGCCGCCGGCGGCTGATATGATTCGCCGCCGAGGAACCTTCGTGCGACTTGTGCATCGCACGATAAGGATTGAACCACGCGTGCAGTTCGAGTCCGCGCTTGTGGGCTTCGCTGATCGCGAATGCCAGTGGGTCGTAAAATGGCTGCGGCGCTTTTCCCATCGTGCCAGTCAGGTATTCCGACCATGGCTCGAGATCGGATTTGTAGAATGCGTCGCAGGCGGGGCGGACCTGAAGGATGATGGCGTTGAGATTCAATTCCGCGGCGCGGTCCAGCAGTGCGATCAGCTCCGCCTTTTGCGCGCTGGATGGCAGGCCGCGTTTTGAAGGCCAGTCGATGTTTCCGACGGTGGCGACCCACAGTCCGCGGAACTCCCGTTTCAACGCTGGCGGCTGAATCGTGGCTGCCTCGTAGGTGGCGCTCCAGCCACGGGCCGCGGCCAGGCAAACGCAAACGACCAGGATGAACTTTGGCGACATGCGATTTGGAATTTTCAACTGGTTGACCGGCGCCGCCACGTTAAACAGCGTTGCCCGCCGCGCGCAAACCTTCGTTGCATTCGCGGAAACTTTCTTCAATGCTCTGACGGCTTTTCCCGAAACAACGTTCACTTTATGAAGCTCTGGAAGAAGATTGTGCTGGGCATCGGCGTCGCAGTTCTCGCAGCGATGCTGCTGATCAATCCGCGCCTGACCAATCCCGCCGTCGCGCCGGGCGCCGACTTCCTCGCCAGCAACACGCCGCCCGCCGAGATCACCGCCATTCTCCGCAACGCCTGTTACGACTGTCATTCGCATGAAACCAAATGGCCGTGGTATTCGCACGTGGCGCCGGTTTCGTGGTGGCTGGTGGATCACGTGAACAAGGGTCGCGAGGAGCTGAACTTCTCGGAGTGGCCGCACACCGATCCGCGCCGCGCCGCGCGCCGGATTCGCAACATGGGCGAGACGGTGCTCGACGGCGAAATGCCGCTGCCGAATTACGACAAGGCGCATCCGGAAGCGCGGTTGACGCAGGCGCAGCGGCAGGCGTTTTCGGAGTGGGCGGAAAAGGAAGCGAATCGTTTGCGTGAACTGGCCGACGCAGGAGAACCCTCCGAGGAGAAAGCGGAATGAAGCTGTTGCATTCCGAATTCATTGCGGCGCGCGAAACGGGTTCGCGCCGCCTCTGGATCATGCTTCACGGTTTGGGCGACAGCATTGAAGGTTATCGCTGGCTGCCGGAGGCGATGGATTTGCCGTGGATGAATTACCTGCTCGTGAATGCGCCGGACGAATACTACGGCGGCTATTCGTGGTTCGATTTCGTGGGCGACATGGTTCCGGGCGTGTGCCGCAGCCGCGAGCGGCTGTTCCAATTGCTCGACGCCCAACAGGAGCGTGGGTTCGCGGCGGATCAAATCATCTTCGGCGGCTTCTCCCAGGGCTGCCTTATGTCGATCGAAGTGGGGCTGCGCTATCCCAGACGGCTGGCGGGCATTGTTGGAATCAGCGGATACATTTGCCAGCCTGAGAAGCTCGTGACGGAGCTTTCGCCCGTGGCCAGGCAGCAGCGATTGCTGCTGACGCACGGAACTCAGGATCCATTGCTGCGCTTCGATGAAGTGCGGCCGAAAATCGCCATGCTCGAACGCGCGGGGTTGAACATCGAATTTCACGCGTTTCAGAAAGCGCACACGATCGCCGGGCAGCAGGAGATCGATGTGATCCGGAAATTTGTGATGGCGGGCTATCCAGTGTAGCGGCGGTCTGGTGACCGCCGCGCTTATCGCCGCGGGAGACTTGAATGGCGGCGATCGCCAGATCGCCGCTACGGCGGGCCATCCGCCAGCTTTTCGAAGCTCTCTTCGATGAACGTCGTTCCCTGGATGCGAGCCAGCTTCGCGTAAAGTCCATTTCGCTCCAACAACTCGTCGTGCGTGCCGCGTTCCAGCACTTCGCCCTGACGCAGGACCAGGATTTGGTCCGCCTTGCGAATCGTGCTCAGCCGATGGGCAATGACGAAGCTCGTGCGATTGGCCATCAGCCGTTCCAGCGCTTCCTGGATCAGCTTTTCGGTCGCGGTATCCACGCTGGCCGTGGCTTCATCGAGGATCAAGATCGGCGCATTTTTCAGAAGCGCCCGTGCGATGCTGACGCGCTGCTTTTCGCCTACGCTCAATTTCACGCCGCGTTCGCCCACGTGCGAATCGTAACCGTTCGGCAGTTTGGAAATGAACTCGTGGCAGTTCGCTGCCTTCGCCGCGGCGATCAACTCCGCTTCGGTCGCATCCAGTTTGCCGTAAAGAATGTTTTCGCGAACCGTTCCATTGAACAGGAACGCCTCCTGGCTCACCACGCTGATCTGTTCGCGCAAGGATTCGAGCGCGATGCCGCTGATGTTCTGCCCGTCGATCAGGATTCGCCCGGCGGTTGGTTCGTAAAACGCCGGCAACAGATTCACGAGCGTGGATTTGCCCGCGCCGGTCGGGCCGACAAGCGCGATCATTTCGCCCGGTTTTGCGTGCAGGCTCACGTTAGCCAGCACCACACGGTTCTCGCCGTAACTGAAGGCCACGTTCTCATAAACGATTTCCCCACGAACGGGCACGGTGAGCTTGCCGGTGCGATCGCTGCGTTCTTCAGTCGTGTCGAGGATGTCGAACACGCGCGCCGCGGCTGCGCGGGCGGATTGCAGCATCTGGTTCAATCCATGCAATCGTCCGATCGGTTCGTAGAAAAACATTCCCGCGTAGAGCATGAAGGCGACCAGCTCGCCGACGTCCATTCGTCCGTTGACCACCTCCCAGCCGCCGATCCAGAGCACCAGCCCGATGCCCGCCGCTCCGACGAATTGCATCGCCGGACCGTAATTGGCCCAGGCCCGCATCACGACGAGCGTTCCGGTGCGCAGTTCATCCGCGCGTTTTTCGAAGCGCGCGTCCTCGTGCCGTTGGCGGCCGAACGCCTTGATCTGCCGCATGCCCTGGAGGTTGTCCATGAGCAGCGCGTTCATGGCACTCGAAGCTTCGCGCTGCAGCCGGTAACGCTTGTGCGCCGTGAGCGTGTACCAGAGCGCGCCGCCGATCAGGAATGGAACCGGAATCATTGAAACCGCCGCGAGCGTGGGGCTGGCCAGGAACATGAAAACCAGCGCGCCGATGATACTGAGCACCGCCACCGTGCCTTGCTCCACGCCATCGATCAGCAGCCGCTCGACGTTGTTCACGTCTTCAATGATGCGCGTCATCAAATCGCCGGATGCGCGTTGATCGAACCACGGAA
>CAMLLE010000350.1 GCA_946480555.1 uncultured Verrucomicrobia subdivision 3 bacterium | reverse complement strand
GCCAGCCGCTGCCAGCCTTTCACCCAGGCCTCCTGCGAAATGTCGATCGCTTGTTCTTCGTTGCGCATCATGCTGTAGGCGCGGGCGTAAATCTTGTCCCGGTGCCGGAAGACCAATTCCTCGAAGGCGCCGGTGTCGCCCTGCTGGGCTTGCCGGACCAGGGCTGTGTCTTCAGCCGAGGAATAGTCTTTATCAGCCATGTTTCGACGTTGGATCAATCGACGCTATTCGAGGGTTCAAAGCTTCCCCTTGGTGCTGGGGAGCTGCCCGGCAATCCGTGAATCCCTCTGGCAGGCGAAATCTGAAGCCTTGGCAAAGGCCTTGAACAGCGCCTCCACGATGTGATGGGGTTCATCCCCGTAGAGAATCTCCAAATGCAGATTGCAGCGGGCTTCGTTGGCAAAGCCCTGGAAGAATTCGCGCGCGAGCCCAAATCGAAAGACACTCGACATATCCTGAGTTTTGTCGGAATTCCTGACGCCGCGCTGACCAAATTCATTCAATCCGCGCCAAACCAAATACGGCCGCCCGCTGAAATCGATCACACACCGCGCCAGACATTCATCCATCGTGACGTAGGCTTCGCCGGTGAATGGATTCTGCGGGTGAAAACCAGTGCCATACCGGCGAATGCCCTCCTTGTCGCCCAAAGCCTGAACAAACGCCTGGCCGAGGGCGATCCCGCAATCCTCGACGGTATGATGAGCGTCAACCTCCAGATCGCCTTTGCAGCGGAGTTGCAGATCCATGACCGCGTGCTTGGCGAACAACGTCAGCATGTGGTCGAAGAACGGCACGCCGGTCTTGATGGAGCTTTTGCCCGAGCCGTCGATGTTCAGCTTGAGGCTGATTGCCGTCTCTTTGGTCACGCGTTTGATGCTGGCCTGCCGTTGCTTCATGGTTGCGGCAGTTAAACAAACGGAATTCGCAAAACAAAGCGGAAAGGCGGGTGGAGTTTCAAGATTCAAGTTTGAAGTTTGAAGTTCGAGGACTTCACGACCAGCTTCTGACAGTCGTGTTCCGAAAGCTTCCGACTACCTTTAAAACTTGAACCTCCCTTCCGGCGCTCCGACGACCGTTTCAACTTCAAGGTTCCGCGTTCGTCAGCTGAGCACGATGCTGATCGATCTTTTCCTGCACGCTTTCGGGATGAGGCGAATGCGGCTTCAACTGTTCCAGATAGTCAATCGCCTTGGGAATGTCGTTTTGCTTCAACTCGACCCGGTAGAGCCCCCCGAAGATGTCGCGAACGAGAGCTTCATTCGGTTCTTCCAGCGGTTGTTCCACTTCATACCATCGCCGCAGAGCCGCCAGCCAAAGATTTCGCGCGCGCTCCGAATCAAGGCGGCTTTCGAAAGTCAACCGCGCCAGTTCATTGAGCAATTCGGGATGCTGCGGATTCCTCCGCAGACCTTCTCTCAAGAAACGCTCCGCCTCATCCACTTTTCCCAAACGTTCGCGAAGCCAGTATGCGGCGACCGTGTAAGCTTCGATGTTCTTCGGATCAAGGTCCGCCGTGAGCTTCAGCCAGGGCAACATCTCCCGTTCATTTCCCTTTTCCAGATGAACATGCTCGGCAACGCTGAAATGCCGCCCGAACCGTTCGATCCAATCTACTTTGCCGGCTTCGTCCTGCTTTCCGTGACCGTGCTCGCCGTGATCGTGGCCATCGCCTTCGTGATGTTCGCCTGCATGATCACTGTGGTCATGTTCACACTCGGCGGTGTGGACGTGTCCAGGTTCCCCATGCTCATGCCCGGCGTGAATATCAACCTCCTCCTTCGTTTCGCCCAGCATGTGATTCTCCTCGCGACGTTGAGCCGTTTCGAAAATGGAAGGATAGCTGCCGCGATGAAAATAAGCGTCGGCCTTGGCAAAAATCTCGTTGGCAAACAACGCCCGGCCTTCGCCCAGCAGCAGGGCGAGGAAACTTTCCGCCTGTCCGGATTGCTCGCGAGCGCTCGACTGGATGGAATCCAGCCGCGCGGCCAATCCGAAGCAAGCCACCAGCAGCAGGACGATGATGAGAATTGCGCGGCTCATATCAGTTCAGGGCTTTACGCCGGAACAATACGCAGGCGCCGGCGAGAAAAGCCGCCATGTAGGCCCAACCGTAGAGCGTTGCGAGCCCGATGTAACCCCATTTTACCAGCGCCCAATCATGCACCACCCGCGCTCGAAGATCGTAAAACTCAAGGTGCGGAATCGCGTAGTAAATGGCCGTTGCGATCGTGGCGGAAGGTTCAGTCATGCGCGCAGCGATCTTGTGCAGGAAGGGACCCACGAAAAGGATTCCGAGGCTGAGAATTCCCACGAGCGTCACGTTCGCCGCCGGCGTGCTGAGCACGATCGAACCAAGCAACGTCATTGCAACCACGATCCCAAGCATCTGCCAATGCATCCAAAGCGCTTGCACATAATTTCCAAATCCCAGCGAATGCTCGCGCGAAGCGCTGACCACGCCGAAGAAGACGTAAAGCACCACAAGCGCGATACCGCAGGCGAACCAGCAGCCAAAGAACTTCCCAAGCAACACCTGCGAACGGCTGATCGGCTTGGCCAGCAATGGAAATATCGTTCGGCTCTCGCGCTCCGCCGGGATTTGCCGCGCCGCCGTGGTCAGCGCCACTACAAGCGCGGAAATCCAGATCAACACCAAACACACCTCCTTCAGGTAACGCCCGATGCGTTCATCATCGAAGAACCGCACAGCACCGGCCATCAACGTGATCAACACCGTGAGGATGAACAGGACGTAGAAATCCTTGCGCCGATACAATTCGCGAATGACCACGCCTGAAACAGCGAGAATTTTGTTCATACGCGCACCTCCGGGTTGTAACCCACCACCCGCAGGAAAATCTGTTCCAGGTTGCATTGATGCTGTTGGAGCAAATCAGTCACGCGCCCTTCCACCTTGAGTTCGCCTTGATGCAAAATCGCGACACGATCGCACACCGTTTCCACCTCGCCCAGTTCGTGCGACGAGAAGAACACCGTTTTGCCTTCGTCCTTCAATCGTTGAATAATCTCGCGAACCTTCATGCGACCCAGCGGATCGAGCCCGCTGGTTGGCTCATCCAGGAGCAGCAGATCGGGATTGTTGATCAGCGCCTGTGCCAGTCCCGCGCGCTGCTGCATGCCTTTGGAATAGGTGCGGATCGGCCGCTTCCGGGCGTGCTCCAATTCCACCAGCTTCAGCAACTGGTCGATGCGCTTGTCGGCTTCCGCGCCCGGGATTTCAAAAATTTTTGCGTAAAAGCGCAACAGCTCTTCCGCCGTGAGGAACTTGTAGTAATAAGTCAGCTCCGGCAGGTAACCGATCCGTTGCCGGGCGATCGGCTCACGGACATTCACGTCGAAAAGAAAAGCGTCGCCGCCGGTGGCATTCACGTATCCGAGCAACACGTTCATCGTTGTGGTTTTACCCGCGCCGTTGGGTCCAAGAAAGCCGAACACCTCTCCTGCGCCCACGCTCAGGTTCAGCCCCTTCAAGGCCACCTTCGTGCCGCCCTTCGATTCGCGGCTGCGATATTCAACCCGCAGATTCTCGATTCGGAGAATATGATTCATGGTGACGGTTGTTTGTGATGCAGATCGCTTGCCAACGGCTGGCTTCGGCGCCAGAGAACGAGCGCGATTGCCAGCCCACACAAAGTCAGGATGCCGCCCATCGTGAAGCTTCGGTCTTCGTAAGCCAGCTTCAGCTGATGTTTGCCAGCGGGAATTGGGACCGCTTGAAACGCCAGATTCGCCCGCAAAAGCGGAACCTGTTCAGAATCCAAATAAGCCCTCCACTTGTGATAATAACTTTGGGAAAGCACAACGAGGGTCGGAGCCTGCGCTTCAACCTCCGCGGTCACCTCATTCAATCCAAACGTCGCCTGCGCGATGCTGACTCGGGTCCGGTTCGTGGCCTGGACTGCAGCAACGGCGGATGGAGGCAGGTACATGACTTCACGGGGATTGAATGCCACGTCCGTGATTGCCTTCAGGGCATCGTCATCATTCACGAACACTGGCTGTTGCCCGCCGGAAATCACCGGGAGGTAATTGGTCCGGGGGATCCATTGCGTCGGATTGACGGGCGAAGAAATCCACGAGACGGAAAGGAAATCCGCCAGGCCATGGCCGAACACTGTTCCGCGTGTGAAATAAATATACCGCTCAAGAACGTCGAAGTGCGCCGGGCGAAGCGTCATCGCGCCATTCACCTTGGGAATGCGATCGATCAAGTTCAGGTTCGACCATTCCGCCAGCCGCTTTCCGGCGAAATCCGCCGGGTGATTGGTCACCACGCTGTAGAGCAGGCGATCCTCGGCCTGAGGCGTCAGCATGATGCGGCCTTCACCAACGCGTGGCGCTGCTGGCCGGCCACTCGCGTCCCACATGCCGGGTGCAAGAAAATCGCGAGGCAATGTCGGCATCATCCCAGGATTGTGCGACATCGCGTCCAGCGGGATCAGAACCAAAAGGGCGAGCTGCGCGGCCAGTCGCTTGGGACTGGATGGCATCCTGAACGAAATCAGCAATCCGCCGAGCAGGGCGAGCATCAGCAAAACACGTGAGAGAGCATTCCGGGCTGTGGCATTCCATACATCTCCTTTGAATGGTCGTTCCCAAGC
>CAMLLE010000349.1 GCA_946480555.1 uncultured Verrucomicrobia subdivision 3 bacterium | reverse complement strand
GAAATACGTGATTGAAAAAGTCGAAGTGCTGGAAGTGCCGTCGGAGAACGTCGTTGGCCAGATGCTTGGCAGCCAGAATCGCATGCTGCTGCTGGCGCACGGAGTCGTGAAGGCCGGGATCGACCTCGACAAGTTGAAGCCGGAAGACATCCAGGTGAACGGCTCGACGATCACGCTCACGCTGCCCAAGCCCCGCATCACCGACATGTATCTCGACGAATCTCAAACCAAGGTCATCGATCGCACCACCGGCTTGCTCGCGCCGCCGACGAAAGATCTCGAACAGCAAACCCGCCGCAACGCGCTCGACAACATCCAGCGCGCCGCACGCAGCACCGGAATCTTGAGCGAAGCGGAACAACGCGCGCGGGGCCAGCTCGTCACGTTGTTCAAGAGCTTGGGTTTTGAGAACGTGCAGTTCAAAACGGGCGAATGAACGGTTCCCAGTTCCCCGATCCTGGTTCCCAATCTCAAGCCGCACCTGGATGCTGAAACTCTTTTGGAACATGGAGCTCCGGATTGGGAATTTCCAATGAAGTCCCAGACGCTATTCACTGCCAGTCCATGCCCCGTGTGATCTTCCATCTCGATATGGACGCGTTTTACGCCTCCGTGGAGCAACGCGATCAGCCGGCGTTGCAGGGCAAACCGGTGATCGTGGGCGCGCCGGCGAATCAGCGCGGCGTGGTTTGCGCCGCGAGTTACGAAGCCCGGAAGTTCGGCGTGCGCTCTGCGATGCCCAGCGCCACCGCCGGGCGGCTGTGTCCGAATGGAATTTTCGTCCGACCGCGAATGGAGCGCTACAAAGAGGAATCGCGCGAGATCATGCGGATCGTCGCCGCCACGGGCGCGATCGTGGAACAGATGTCGATCGACGAAGCTTACGTCGATTTCTCAGCGCTAGCGCATTGCACAAATCCGGACGAGGCGCTGCTGGCCGCGAAGCCAATTGCGGAGGAATTGAAGCGAAGGATTCGCGACGAACGCCGGCTGACCGCGACCATCGGGATTGCCGCCAACAAACTCCTGGCGAAGATCGCGAGCGATCATCAGAAGCCGGATGGGCTGACCGTGATTCTCGAGCGCGACAAGGTGGCGTTTCTGCGGCCGTTGCCGGTGAGAGCGTTGTATGGCGTGGGCCGGGTCACGGAGCAGGTTCTGCAGAATGCAGGCGTGCAGACGGTCGGCGATCTTCAGGATTTCCCCGGCGATCTGCGCGCGCTTGTGGGCTCGTTCGGGCCCAAGCTGAAGCAGTTTGCCTTCGGTGCGGATGATCGGCCGCTCGAACTCGGCGATGAGATCAAAAGCATCAGCGGTGAGGAAACCTTCCTGCGCGACACGGAAGATCGGACAATCCTGCGGGCGTGCTTGAAGGCCCAGGCAGAAGACATTGCAGGCCGGTTGAAACGCCGGCGGCTGGGCGCGCACACGGTGCAGGTGAAAGTGCGCTACAGCGATTTCACCACGTTGACGCGGCAGATCAGCGTTGAGGAACCGCTGACGGAAGCCCGCGAAATCTACCGGCTGGGCTGCTTTCTGCTCGGGCGCGAAAAACTGGTAAAGCGTCCGCTGCGCCTGCTCGGCCTGGGCGTCAGTGGATTGCGCGAACCCGCCGCCCAACAACTGGTCCTGTCACTTTCCGCTGCCGCAAACGAGGATGCCGCGAAGGCAAAGTGATACGGACACCTCCGGCTCAACAGTTCAAGCAAGGGCAAGGGGAAGAAGACGCAAAGAGAATGCGGATCGCGACCGGGGATGGAACGATCTTGATCACGGATGTGAACTCGACTGCAGAAGAAATCTTCGCGCCTTTGCGTTGAGTTTCTGGGCTCGGTCGAACCTGCAGCCATCAACCCGAAAAGCGCTGCGTCAGCGCGGGCAAATCGATTTCCGCCAACGATTCCACCTGAACATCAGCATGGGTGAAATCGTGATCCTGCGTGCAAGGGCTGGCCACGGCGACGCACCAAAGTCCGGCGCGCTTCGCGGCGAGGCTTCCTGCATGGGAATCTTCGAACGCGATGGCTTCATGCGGCGCGACGTTCAACGCTGACAGCAGCAACTGGTAAACGGACGGATCGGGCTTGGGATTCGCCACGTCATCCCGGCAGCGGGTTGCGGCGAAGAACTCAAACAAGCCCAGGCGCTGCAAATGGCCATCGACCCATTTGTGCGACGAGTTGGAAGCCACACCCAGTTTGAGTTGCAGCCGTCGCGCTTCCTCAATGCATGGCCGCACTCCCGGCAAAAGCGGTTGTTTCAGCAGAATGCTGCGGGACAGCGCGCGGTGTTCTTCAATCAACGACCCACGATCCAGGTCTGTTGGAAAAGCCGTCCACGGATCGTAGGGCACATCCACGTGACCGATGAGACGCAGCGCTTCGGCGCGATTGAAACTCAACCCGGCGCGCGCGTGCATTGCGCTCCAGGCGTCGATCGGCGGGGATTCCGTGTCGAGAATGAGACCGTCGAAATCGAAGATCAGCGCGCGGATCATGGGAATTCAGAAGCTGAAACTACTTCGATTCACCGGGTTCGCGGGTGAGAGCAAAGTAAATCACGTAAATCCAGGAAAGTATTCCGGCCAGGATGGCCCAGAGGATCGAACGATTGCGCTGCCACGAGCAGACCACGGCAATGGCAGAACCCAGCCCGATGCCGGTCTGGGTGACGGTGTGGCTGGCGCCGTCGATGATGTGAGCCAGCATCATGAGCGATTCGCGCGTGCACGCAGCTGGTCGAATCGCTCGCGCGCCTCGCGCCACGCCGCGGCGTTGGTGGGTTCGTAGGTGATCACTTCGCTGGAAGCCCCGACCACCGAGCGAATATCGGCCAGCGTTTTCAATTCGCCATCGGACCGCGCCTGGACCAGCACGTTGCCGAGGACGGTCGCTTCGATTGGGCCGGCAATCACGGTGCGGTTAGCTGCGTTGGCGGTGAACATGTTCAACCATTTGTTCCGCGATCCGCCGCCGACAATGTGCAGCACTTCAATCGTGTTTCCAGTCAGCTGCTCCAGGCCTTCAAGCACGGATGCGTAGGTCAATGCGAGGCTTTCGAAAATGCAACGCGCGAATTGCCCGGCTGTTTCCGGAACTGGCTGATCGGTCTCGCGGCAGAACTCTTGAATCGCAGCAGGCATGTCCGGCGGATTCAAAAACCGGCTGTCGTCCGGATTCACCAGCGAACGGAAGGCCTGGGCTTCGGAAGCGAGCTGCGTGAGTTCATCGTAGCTGTATTGGCGATCCTTGTCGGCGAACGAGCGGCGGCACTGTTGCAGCAGCCACAGCCCCATGATGTTTTTCAGCAGACGATACGTGCCGTCGATGCCGCCTTCATTCGTGAAGTTCAATTCCAGCACGCGCGGAGAAAGCAACGCGTCCTTCACTTCGACGCCGAGCAACGACCACGTTCCGGAACTCAGGTAAGCCCAGTTGGATTTTCCGGTGTTTGCCGTCGGCACCCCGACGACGGCCGAGCCGGTGTCATGCGCGGCGGGCGCAACAACGTTGATGCGTTGAATGCCGGTGCGTTCGGCGAGCTTGGATCGCAGCGTTCCGATTCGCGATCCCGGGGGCACGATGTCCGGGAAAATCTTCGTGGGCAGCCCGAGTTTCTGCAGCAGCACATCATCCCAAGCGCGCTTGCGCGGATTCACGCACTGGCTCGTGGTCGCGATGGTGAATTCCGACGTGCGCGTGCCGGAGAGGCAGAAGTGCAGGTAGTCGGGCATCATCAGAAGCGAATCCGCCGCGGCGAGCAGCTCCGGGTTGTTCTTCTGATGCGCCAGCAATTGGAAGAGTGTGTTGATCTCCATGAACTGGAGGCCGGTCGAGGCGAAAATTTCTTCGCGCGGAACACGGCTGAAGGCGCGCTGAAACATGCCGCGCGTGCGGTTGTCGCGGTAATGAAACGGGTGTCCGAGGACTTCGCCGCTTTGCGAAAGGAGCACGTAATCGACGCCCCAGGTATCGACGCCGACGGAGACGATTTGTTTTCCAAAGCGTTTGGCAGCGAGCGCCAGGCCGTTTTGGATTTCCGCCCAGAGCCCGAGGACGTTCCAGCGGAGGCCGTCGTTGATGACCACGCCTCCGTTGGGGAAGCGGTGGAGTTCCTCCAACTGGATCCGTTTGCCGTTCCAAATCCCGGCCATCAACCGTCCGCTCTCGGCACCGACGTCGATGCCGAGGTAAACCTTCTGTTCCATATCCGTTCTACCTACGTCAGAACGCCACCCGGTTACACGACAATTTTCTTAAACTTCGGCACGAGCAGGTGCATCACCGTCCACGCCGTGATGTAGGCGAGGCCGCACACGACGAACATGATGGCGTAGCCGATGTGATCCTTGCCGATGTTT
This sequence comes from uncultured Verrucomicrobia subdivision 3 bacterium, assembly GCA_946480555.1. The sequence goes on along the minus strand of CAMLLE010000349.1, from coordinate 290 downwards.
TTGTAGTGCTGCAGCAGTTCACCCGCGGCGAACGCGATGAGGATTCCGCCCGAGGCGCCCGCCATCCCGCCAATGCCGGTCACCGAAGCGACAGTCTTTTTCGGGAACATGTCGGAAACGGTCGTGAAGATGTTTGCGGACCACGCCTGATGCGCGGCGCAGGCGATGGCGATGGTGGCGACGGCATACCAGGTGTTGATTGCGCCGAGCTTGGACGCGAGCAGCACGCTCAGCGGGAACAGCGCAAAGATGAACATCGCCGTCTTGCGAGCACGGTTGGCATCCATTCC
>CAMLLE010000348.1 GCA_946480555.1 uncultured Verrucomicrobia subdivision 3 bacterium | reverse complement strand
CACCTGCTCGAACGGCTTGAGTGGCGGACGATTCAGCGGATCGACGCTCAGATCCCACGGGCGCAGTGCATCAACTCCGAGTTGCTCGCGGCGTTTTGCCTGCAATTCGCGGATCAACGGCATGACGACCGTTTCCACCGCGTGATGGAACTTCTCGCAATCGGCTGCGGTGTAGTCGAAGCGTCCCATGCGACGGAACATGTAGTCGCGATAGTTGTTGAACCCGGCATTCTTCGCGATCTGCTGGCGCAGCCTCACCAGCTTGTCGAGGATTTCATCGAATTGATCGACTTCCTGCAAACGGCGGTTCGCGACGAGCTCCCAGGCTTCTTTGCGCAAGTTGCGATCCGGCTCCTCGAGGAAGCGGCCCATTTGCACGAGCGTGCGTTCTTCGCCGCGGAAGATCACGGTCAGCGAACCGGCCAGCTTCTGGTATTGCTGGCTGAGTTTCGCTTCCTCGGTTTCCAACGGAACATTCTCCGGGCGGAACAACTCCACCTGGTTAAGCGTGTCGCGATCGAAGACTGCGTAGCGGGCGGATGGAAGCTGCGGGCGTTGCGGGTGCGCAATGAACAATTTCGCGAGCGCGAACTGGCGCGGCTTCACCTCGGGATCAATCTTCTCCACGAAATGCAGGTAAGCTTTTTCCGCTTCGGGATTGTCCGTGTGACACGTCATCGCGATGTAACGCTTCGACGATTCCTCGTCCAATGCGGCGCTAAGTTCGCTCCAGTCGATCAGCCAGTTCTCCAGGTCGGCTGCCGTGGCACATTGGGCGCCACGCGATTCCAGACGGTCGAACAGCGGCTGAACCTGGCTCCAGTCGCCCAGATCGATCTCAGTGGGAACAAAACGGCGTGGCTTGTGTGCGGGCAGATTCTCGAACGGCAATAACGTCATGCGCGGAACATAACGTGATGCCAAACGCGGAGCAATGGCGGTGGCGGAACGCCGTCTGACCAAACCGTTTCGTCGTCCTCGTCCTCGTCCTCGATGGTTGGGGCGAGCGAGGACGCGGCTTAGTGAGTCGCCGTGTTCCGACTGCGTCCCCGCCAGAACAGCCAGACGCCGAATCCAACTGCAAACAGGGCGGTCGTTCCCGGCTCTGGAACGATTGTGAATCCCATCACATCAAACATCCGCCTGTCATTGGCCGAAATGGAAAGCAGCTCGCCGTAGTTCGCCGTCGGATCAAGCAGGCCCAGATTCTCATTGTCGCGCCAATGGCTCGCCTGATTGCCATCGCCATTGAAAACGCCATTCGAGAACAGCGCGATCTGTGTCTGGCCGCCATCTACGGAAAAGAATTTGTCCCGGTTGTCTGCCGTGTAGTCTGTGACGCCTGCACCTTGCGAGAGGCTCAGTTGCGAATAGCGAAACAGGTCGAGCAGGTTTGAGCTGAAATCGCCTCCGGGATAAATGCCGTTGAAATAGTCGATGTCATCCACGCCGCTGACGAATCCCAACGCATGGCCAATCTCGTGCGCCGCCACGCCGATGAAATCCATCTGGCCAAAATCAATGCCGTCATTGGGATCAAAATCGAAACTGAAATCCGAGCTGAAACGGATCACGGCGTCGATGGAGCCATCCTGCGGGGCAAGCCCGAGCACCTTGGCGTTGGCGGTGGTGAGCCCGACGCGGTTCATGGTGTCCACATACGGTGTGGCGCTGGCGGCGCCGTTGGGATTATCGCTGGTGCGATTGATCAGCCGCGAGTAGCTGCTGCCACTTTGGAGGCTGGCGTAAGCGGAGAAATCGTCCGCGGACGTGCGCCGCGCGGCGAGAGCGGCCTTGGTATCGGTGTAGCTGGCTTCGATGAACGAACTGCTCGTCTCGCCAATGACGCCGGCGCCGAGTGACGTGTAGCCAATTTGAATGTTGACCGTGACATGGTCGCCCAGGATTGAGGACCATAGAGCGGCCGCGCTGTTGAAGCCGTTCACGGCAAACTGTGGCGTGCCGGATTCGGCGATCAGGTTGAAGGTGACGGCGTGGTTGGCAGCAGGGAATCCAAGCACCAGGGCGGCGGCCAGCCGACAGCTGGCTACGCAAATGGGTCCGTTCGATTTTCGATTCATTTCGGATTTGCACATCGGGCGCTGACGAAAAGCTCCGGCATGCTGGGTGTCTGGGAATCGTCTTGCCGGGGATTTTCTTGAGCAAAGATTCGTCTGAAGTGTGTCATTGCGGATGATGCCAATGCACTTACCACGACATCGGCCATCGCGCCAGAGCTTCAAACGAGTTGAAACCAATCCATCTGACCGCCAGTCGCCAGCCGGGCAGTTGGCGGCGCCGCTGGCGACCGGTGCCAGTCTCGAATCCTCAATCACTCCCAAGCCGCTGCAACAACGTGGCGGCCTCCGTGTATTCGGAATCGAGCTGCAGCGCGCGTCTCGCGGCGGTACGGGCTGGATCCAGATCGCCGAGCCGGGCATGAATGGTCGCCCGGGCGTAAGGAATGCGTGGGTCGTTCGGAGCGGCCCTTTCAGCCGAGCGCAGCGCCTCGATGGCCCCAATGGGATCGCCCGCAGCACTCCGCGCCAGGCCGAGGTTGTAGGCCGCGCGCGCGTGGCCCGGGTCCAGTTTCACCGCCGATTCCAGTTCACCTAGTGCCTTGCGTGCCTCCCCGGTTTCATGCAACGCGAGCGCGAGTTTGAAGTGGAACTCCGCATCTCCTGGCGCCAGCCGCACGGCTTCCTGCAACTCTCTCGCTGCGTCGTTTGCGCGCCCGATCTGGTTGTAGGTGATCGCCAGTTCGTGCCGCAGCGGTGCGGAGTGCGGATCCCAACGCACGGCCGTTTCATAATGCCGGATCGCGTTGGTGAGATCGCCGCGGCTCAGGGCGAAGCTCCCCAACTGCAACTGGCCGGCTGGCTGGTCGGCATTGTGGCGGAGCATGTGCCGGAGTTCTGAGCCGGCGAGGGAATCCAGCCTCACTGAGGAAGCCAGTGCTTGTGCTGCAACGACGCGGACGTTTCTTGAAGGATCGGAAAGACGACTGCTCAATGCCGTTCGAATCTCGGCAGGCAGCGGCTCGCCCAACGTGGCCAGGGTCTGAACTGCGTTTTGCCGAACCAATGCGTTCGTGTCGTCCAGGCGCTCAATCAGCGCTTCCGCAACGCGCTGATCTCCAACCCAACGCTCGAGCAGGTTGGCCGCAACCGCGCGCCAGTAAGGTTGCTCTTCGCTGCGCAACATTTGAACCAGTGGCTCTCGCGCGGATTCGTCTCCCAGTTGGGCGTGCGCGATGAACTGCGCGCGCTGGCGGGAAGGGCGATTCATTTTTTCGCCATACCATTTCCCCACGTATCCTAGCGCCCAATCCACATCCTTGTCCTGATGACAGCGGTTGCAGGCGTTGGGAATGCCAAACTGCTTCGTCAGCAGCGGATCGGGAATCGTGAAGCCGTGGTCGTGACGCGAATGGCGCTGCATGTAAACCGTCTGCGGCATGTGGCAGTTCACGCATTCACCACCCGTCTCCTTGATCTCACCGGGCTTGTAGGAGGAAAGATCAAAGGGCTGCATGACGCCGTTTGTGTCGAAGCCGAAGACTTTGTGCCGGCTGTGCGTGACCGGATTGATCACGGGGGCGTTCGTCTGATTCGGACCGTGACAGCTGAGGCACATCAGGTTCCCCGGTACGCGGACTTTCGCACTGTGAAAATCATGACAGTCAATGCAACGAACGCCCTTGTGTGACATCCGGCTGCCCAGGAAGGCCGACACTTCGTAATCCTCGTCACGCACCTGGCCGTCGGCGTAAAAGGTTTCGGATTCGTCCACGATCGAAAGGAGATGATGATCGAAGAACGCGTCGCCGGATTTGGGGTCGCCCGTGATTTCGCCGCGGCGCGAATGGCACGCGGCGCAGGTGTCGAACATCTGGTCCCGCGACAGTCTTTTGATGGTTGGATCGGCCAGGCTCTTTCCCTTGTTCGCGTATTGCCAGTCGTTATGCGCCTTCATCGGACCGTGACACGATTCGCAGCCGACGCCACGCTCGACCATCGCCGTTCGGTAAACGTCGTTCGTGAGGTCGTAATTCTTTCGCAGGCGGGTGTTGTGACAGGTGGCGCACATCGAATTCCAGTTCATGCCGCGCCCGGTCCAATGTCCCCATTCGCCCGCGCGACGGTCCTCGTCGCCGTAAACGTTGAACCATTCGTTCGAGCGAGGATCGAAGCACGCCTCCGTCGCCTGCCAGCGCCCATCGGGAAAACTCACCAGCATCTGACGCAGCGGATTGTGGCCGATGATGCGGTCCACCTGGAATATCTGTTGCGTGCCGTGCGGACCTTCGGTGCGCAACTGGAAGGTATTGCCGGATTTTTGCACCGAAGTGAGCTGGGACCCGTGCTGAAACTTGCCGCCGGGCGCGAATGCCGCGTCGTCGAGAGGTTCGCCTGGCACGCGTTCGGCGAGGCCGTGATGCGATTTCGCCCACGCTTCGTAGGCTGCCCGATGGCATTCCTTGCAGCTTTCCGATCCGCCGTAGCCCGCGTAAGCCGTTGTTTCAGCTTCAAGAGTGAACCCGGATGCAGCTGGGCGGTTTTCAGGAGCCGCGCTCCGCGAGCCGGAAAACTTCAAACCGGCCGCGACGATGATACCCAAAAAGAGAAGTGCGCCAAAAATCGTTGTGGCCGG
>CAMLLE010000347.1 GCA_946480555.1 uncultured Verrucomicrobia subdivision 3 bacterium | reverse complement strand
CGTCTCCTACGAGGGGCACGTTACGCTTTTTTTCCGCTTCGCTTTGAAGAGCTCCAGTTGCGGCTCCTTGAAGAAATCGTAGTTCTTCAGAATGCGGATGGTCTGGAGGAGATCGGACTTCTGGTAGTTGCGGTTGGATTCCACCCGCGCGATGAGATCGCCGAGCATCGTGCGGAACGGAATCACGGCATCGATTCCCTTGGACCGCAGCAGGGCGATGCTTTCGTCGCGGGCCTCGACGGTTTGGGGCAGGGCAGGGACGACGAGGATTTTCGTGGGGCTGCCTTCCTCTCCGAACACTTTGGCGGCTTGTTGAAAAACCTTGGTGCCGACGAAGCGGAAAATCTCCGGCGTGCTGGCGAGGCGGGCAGAACTGAACGTTTCCGTGTGCCAGCCTTTGACCACAACCACGGCGCGGCGGATGGCGGGCAGATCGGCCGAGGTGAGAACAAACGGCAGCTCGCCGCCGCGCGGCTCGGGGCGCGGATTCAGCACGAAGAAATCGATGTCGTCTTCCTCGCGGCGGGTTTGGGCGATGTATTTGCGATGCTGCCGGACCAGAAATTCGTGCAGTTCGAAGTATTCGCGAACGATGGTTTCACTGACGGCGCTCATGAGTTGTGCATCGCGAGACGATCCAATTCCGCGTTGATCAGGTCCTCGGGAACTTTCTGACCCCAGACGACCGAGCCGATGTTCTTCGCCAGGACAAATTTGATTTCGCCGCCGCTGACTTTTTTGTCGAGGCGCATCGCGGCAAACAGGTTTTTGCGCTGTGTCGCGTTGAGCTTCACGCGCACGGGCAATCCAGCACGTTCGAACAGCGTTCGAATGCGTGCGACGTGTTCTCCCGGAAGTCCGGCAAGCTTTGCGGACAGTTCCGCTGCGGCGACCTGGCCGATGGAAATCGCTTCTCCGTGCAGATATCTGCCGTAGCTGGAAATGGCTTCGAGTCCGTGTCCGATCGTGTGGCCGAAATTCAGAATCGCGCGCAAGCCGCTTTCGGTTTCGTCCTGGCTCACCACGTCCGCCTTGATTTCGCAACAGCGGGCGATGACCGGCTCGAGCGTCTTCAGATCGCGTTTCAGGAGTTTGGGCAGCTCGCGCTCAAGTTGTTCGAACAATGTCGCGTCGTAGATGATCCCGTACTTGATCACCTCGGCAAGGCCCGAGCGGAATTCGCGTTCGGGCAGCGTCTTCAACGCATCCAGATCGCACAACACGACCTTCGGTTGATGAAAGGCGCCGACGAGATTTTTTCCGGCTTTCAGATTCACGCCCACTTTGCCGCCGACCGAGCTATCCACGTGCGCCAGCAAGGTGGTGGGAACCTGGACGAACGCGAGTCCGCGCAGATAAGTGGCCGCGACAAATCCGGCGAGGTCGCCAATGACGCCGCCACCCAGAGCGACAATGAATGACTTCCGTTCCAGCCGATGCGCCGCCAGTTGTTCGTAGCAGTCATGCACCAATCTGAGGTTCTTGGACTTCTCCCCGGCGGGAATCGTGATCAGGAGACCATCGAATCCCGCTCGTTTCAGACTCTTCAAGGCGGCCTGGGCAAACAACGGACCGACGTTGCTGTCGGAAATGACGGCGCAACGCTGGCCGAGTTTCAGTTGAACACAACGTTCGCCGAGGCTTTTGAGGAGCTTCGGGCCGATCTGAATGTCGTAGCTGCGGTTGCCGAGAGGAACGTGAACGCTTCGCACGGCGGGAAGCATAGGGGCGGATGCCTTCGCGGCAAGTTGGAAGCGGTGCCGTTTCCCGACGACCGGAGTGCGATGACAAAATTCTGATCGCTGCTTTGAAAGCATGGCTGCCACGCGCCGACGCTGCACACGGATGGTCTCGGGTTTGTGGCCCAATGGTATGAGCGCGTCGCGCCGGACTGTTCCCAAAGCCTCCGGCGCCCTCAGAGTCACTCGCGTCGGCGAGATGAAATCCGCCCACAAAACCAGATGCGCGATCCACCGCCATCGCGAGCTTGGGAAATCGCGCGCGTTCCGGATGCGCGACTGGAAATGGCGCATATAAGACGTCCATTCCAGGTGAAAACCTTTGGCGGTCGTCAATATCCGCAATCGTGTGCTCGTCGGTTCATCGAATAAAACGGTATTTGGCGGCGGCTCGGGTGCAGGGGCCACCAATTGGGTGGGAATTCGCGCGAATCGTCACACTGGCGGGCGAGGGGGGAGTCGCAATGCGATCAACGCGGAAAGGAGCGACGCGGTTGGCTGGGTATGTCCGTCGGTGAAAAACCGCAGCTTGATTGGATCAAAGCATCGTCGCGTCGTTTCCCTACGACAATTGCGAAGCGGCGGCGTGAAGACGGTGTCAGTTCAGCTCGACGCGCGGGGTAGGACGAAGCCGGCTGGCGGTGTCCAATTTCTGGAAGGTGCGTCCCGGGATGGGGCAGGCAGCGGCAAGTTTGACTTCGGCGAGTTTTTGTTTCATGGCGAGCGGACGAGCGGCGCCGTGAACGGGTGGATTCAATTCCAGTTCGGCGCGTTTTGCGTCCATTCGCCGGTTTTTGCGACGTTCCATTACTTCCAATCGGGCGAGATAGACCACCAGGCCAAGCGCGACGACGGTCAGCCACGCGAGGAACGGAGCCAAGAAGAACTGGAAAACGGTGTTTGTCATAGTCGCTGGTGTCTGGAGAGCAATCGCCGTTCCCGGGAATGGGTTGAGAAAATTGAGTCCAGGAGGAGACGGAAGTCGTATCGCAGCAAACGCCAAAGAGATTAGGGAACGACGTTGTTGTTACGCGCGGGGAGGATCCGACTCAGATGGAACCGACCTGCACGGCGGTTTGGGACCCTATGGTCAATTCCGTATCGCACGCCAAGATGGGCGGAGACGGCGGGTGAAGCTGGGAAGCTGGCCTGGCTGGTGTTTTGTGGCACGCGAATCGGTGCGCGGGGTTCGGATTTTTATCCGAAGATTGGCCGCGAAAAGCGAATGCCGTGCCAGTTGATGCTTGTGCTTTGAAGTCGGAACTCTAAATTACAGGCCATACATGGCACAGGGTTTACAACTGTCGCAACGGTTAACGCAGTCGCTGGTTCTCGCACCGCAGCTTCAACAGTCGCTCGCGCTGCTTCAGGCGCCCACGCTCGAACTGAAGGCGCTTGTTGAACAGGAACTTCAGCAGAATCCCGTGCTGGAGGAAATGGCTGCTACCGACATGGAAATGCAGGAGCGGGACCGGGACGGGGAGACGGTGGCGGAACAGGTCGATCCCACGGAGCCGCCGGCTGATGTGAATTTCGATCCTGCGACGGAAAAGGCTTCGAACGAGCCGGTGGACGATTTTCAGGCGGAGTTTGAGCGACTCGTTCAGCTTGACCAAGAATGGCGCGACCATTTTTCGCAGACGAACACGCCCACGCGCCTTTCGCCGGAGGACGAAGAGAAGCGGCAGTTCATGTTTGATTCGCTTGTCGCCGGCACGTCGCTGCAGGAAGTGCTGCTGGAGCAGGTGCGCGATTCCAGCTTGCCGGAAAGCGACCGTCCGATCGCGGAGATGATCATCGGGAACATCGATGATTATGGGTATTTGAAGGCAGGCATTGAGGAGCTGTCGAACACGACCGGCGTGCCGCAGGAAAAGGTGCTGGAAGTTTTGAAGGCGATCCAGGCGTTTGACCCGCCAGGCGTGGGCGCGCGTGATTTGCAGGAGTGCATGCTCATCCAGCTGGACCGCGCGGGACAGAAGGAGACTTTGGAATACCAGATCGTGCGGGATTTCATGGACGCGCTCGGCAAGCGGCGCATTCCGGAAATTGCGCGCGGCACGGGGGTGGAAGTGGATGAAGTGCAGGATGCATTGGAGAACATCGCGCGCCTGGAGCCGCGTCCCGGCCGGGCCTTCCTGCCGGATAATGACCAATACGTCCTGCCTGAAGTGTTCGTGCATCGCAACGGCGAAGAGTTTGTGGTCACCACGAACAACGAACACATTCCGCATCTGCGCATCAGCAACACCTACAAAGATCTGATGTCGCAGGGCGAAAACTCCTCCGAAGTGCGGAACTACATTCGAGAGAAAATTCGCGCCGGGAAATTCCTGATCAAGAGCCTGCATCAGCGCCAGCAGACGATCTTGAACATCGCAAAGGAGATTGTGAAACGGCAGCACGATTTCATGGCCAGGGGCGTGGCGCATCTCAAGCCGCTCACGATGGTGCAGGTGGCTGAAGTTGTCGGTGTTCACGAAACAACCGTCAGCCGCGCGGTTTCTGGGAAGTACATCGATACCCCGCAAGGCATCTTCGAGATGAAGTACTTCTTCACGGCCGGCATCCAGACCGAGAGCGGCGCGGGGATGTCCAACACGAGCGTGAAGGACATGATCGCGGACATCTTCAAGAACGAGGACGCATCCAAGCCATTGTCCGATCAAGAAGTGGTGAAGATGCTGAAGGAAAAGGGCATCGTCATCGCCCGCCGCACGGTGGCGAAGTACCGGACCGAGCTGAACATCCTGCCGTCGAACTTGCGTAAGGTGTATTGAGGCGGCCAAGGGTTTCGCTCGCAACTTGGCTTCGAACCTTCAGCCTCCGGGCAAATCAGCCGTATAACTCCCGACAGATTCGGGCTAGACACGCGGCGGTTGTTCGAGGAAGAATCCTCGCGCTGCGGATGTCCG
>CAMLLE010000346.1 GCA_946480555.1 uncultured Verrucomicrobia subdivision 3 bacterium | reverse complement strand
GCTGAATGCTGGTGACAGAAAAATGGGTGTTCGTGGCGTTGATGCCTCCGAAGGCGGAAATCATCACGCGATCGATCGACCAGAAAGACAACGTCGCCGGGCTTCCACGGTTCACGCCGTTGATCCGGATTTGCGCCTTCCAGCTCCCAGGCGTGGTGGTGTCGAGGACGATCTGGAGCAGGTTGCTGGTTCCCGCTGCATTGACCGAGCCCGCGGGACCGGACGCGATGGCGTTGTTCACGCCGTTGTAATACGACTCGAACGAACCCGTTGCCTTCACGAGCATCCAGGGCCCATTGGCATTGAAAGGCACGGTCTGCAAACCATTGTCGAATCCGACCGCCACCCAGCGGTCGCCGGAGCCCGGGGCGATCGTCGTCGTCAGGCTGATCGTGTAAACGTAGCCGTCCTGTGGCGCAAAATTCAACGAGCCGTAGCCCGCGCCGGTAATCCGCAGCGAACCGCCGTTGGCGTTGGTGGTGTTGAACACCGCTGTGCCGGAGGGAACCGTCCACATGCCAGGAGAATTGGCGTCAGCGATATCCGGCGCGCTGGTGTCGAGCGCGCCGTTGCGGTTGAAGGTGTCGAGGATGTTCGTGATGGATTGACCGGCAGAGCTGTTGCACCAAGTGACGGTCAGGAACAAAGCCGCGAGCAGTTTCGTCACGGCGCAGAGGACGTTCGATGGAGACATAGGTTTGGTTGGGTTGGTTGACCAGGCGCGTTTACCGCACGGTTTCTCAGCGTAGGCGGGAATGCGTTCCGGTAAATCCCAAGAACCTGTGAAACCAGCTGCCCAAAATTGGGGAGGCTGTGTGTTTGCCAGGAATGTGGCAAAGCGACGGCTCTGCGCCGCCTCAAGATGTCGTGGCGTCAGCCATCCTGGCTGACGTGGAACCCGGCTTCCAGCCGGATGAAAAGACGCCGGGATTGCATAGCTCGTGTAAGAGCTGAAACGTTTTGTCCGGCGAGGGGGGCTCCGGACGGCAAGATGCCGTTCTCCACGGCAGGCCGGAGTCCTGCCGCTACGGTTTGAGCCGGAATGATGCAGTCGAATCGGGAGCGCGCCCGCCTCGGGCGCAATCAGCCGCGCCCTAGCGGCTGATTGTTGCGCGTGAAAGGTTCCGCACCGTTTTCTTCGTGTTGAGCCGTTGGAGTTCGGCGCGAGGTGCGCCGAACAGCAGCCGGGGCGGCTGCGCTCCCCATTACTTTCGACTGAATGGTTCCGGTTGCGAACGTCTCTGCTGCTTCGCCCGTATTCAAGCGCGGCGTTCCTCTTCAGCCTCCCCCATTTTGGGTAACCGGATTGCCCGGTTTTGGGGCGTTGAAGTTCAGCAATCCTGTCTCATGCTTGACGTTGTTTTCGCAAGGACTGATCGGGCCGCGCGGAAACCTTCTTAACAAGCCAAACCAAACAGAAGTCCAACCATCAAACCTGAATGAAAACCTCCACCACCAAGTTGACTCTCGCATTGGCCGCAGTCGCCATCGCGCCAGCGTTCGGCACGCACGCTGCCGATGTGTTCATTGCCAATCACAGTTTTGAAACTCCCGCCGTTGCGAATGACGGCACGTTCGTGCTCGCTCCCGGCGCGTCCGGAATTTTCAACAGCTGGGGCTGGGTGAAAACCACCGGCTCAGGCTTCCAGGATTTCGGCATCGAAAACCAGGGCGCAGGTGCCTATACCGACGCAACCGGCGCCGGAACGCCGCTGGGGGCCGACGGCATCAACAACGCCTTCCTGAACCAAAGCGCGAATGGCGGTGTCGCCAATATTTTCCAGGATCTCGGCCTGCTCATGCCTGACACGACCTACACGCTCACCGTCGCCATCGGCCAGCGGTCGGATCGCGTGAACGGCTCGGTCAGCATCGGGCTGCTCAACGCCGCCTCCGGCAACACCGATCCGTGGGCTACGGGATTGACTCTCGCGACCACGACCGGCGTGTCATCCGTCGCGGGATCGTTTCAGGATTTCATCGTTTCATTCACAACCGGAAGCAGCGTGAGCGACAACCTCTACGTCGGCGCTCGTTACGTCGGCGATGGCACCATCCAGGGCAGCGTTGACAACTTCCGTCTCAGCGCGGTGGCGGTCCCGGAGCCCAGCCTTTTTGCGCTGTCGGCATTGGGCGGCTTGGGCCTTTTGCTCAAGCAGCGCGGCGCGCGGCGCTGAAATGTCCGGTCCTGCGTCGTTGAATCTTCGATAGGATGGGTGAGTCTCTGCGGTGGCCGTCGTGTCGGCGGCTGCCGCAGAGTTGTCTTTTAAGAGACTGGCCAGTTCATCAAAACTTGCGCTTCAAAGAGATTGCGAGCAGCCGGTCCATGTCCTTGAATGGACGCGCAATTCGAATGATCAGTCCTGTGTGAGCAAATTCCCCTTCAAGCAGTTCGGCAGAGTTCGAAATGGGTCTTCTCCGCATCTCCCAGCCATCCTGATTTGGTTTGTTCTCGTTTGGACCGGAACGGGGCTTGCCGCCGGGCAAGGCGCTGAAACGTCCGGACTTTCAGTCCTGCGTGGCCAGAGCATTCCAGTCGATGCAAAGCACGGCCTCGGTTCCTGGATTTGGACCGACAAAACGTTCGATCGCCAGAGCTGCCGCCTGTGGAAGGAGTTTGAAATCCCAGCCCGGGCAAAAGTCGTCTCCGCGCGCATGCGCATGACGGTGGACAATGGTTACCGTCTCTTTGTTGACGGCCGTGAATTGGGCCGCGGTGCGGACTGGCGCGGCATCACCGAGTACCACCTGGCTGAGCTTCTGGAGCCAGGACGCCATGTGCTCGCGGTGGATGCGTTCAACGACTACTTCAATGCCGGCTTAATCCTTGCCTTGGATATCGTTCTGGAAGACGGCAGAACGCTGGAGGTCAAATCCGATGCCTCGTGGCGCGTGGTACCGGAACACGTTCGCGACTGGGAGCAGCTGAAACACGCAGATCGTGCCTGGCGTCAGGCCACCATCATCCCGACGCACACTGTTTCGCAGTGGACAGACTCAACCTGGCCTTACGATTACGTCACGGTTCCGGCATTTCAGCCCGTCGTGATTCCGTTCTGGCAGAAGCCCGCGTTCCACATCGGGCTTATTTCAACTTCCATCCTGGCCTTCCTCGCCTGCATCACGCTGCTGATCCGGCTGGCGATTCATTCCAAGGAACAACACCTGTTGAATCTGGAACGCGCCCGGATCGCCCGCGACATCCATGATGACTTTGGCACCCGGCTTACGGGTTTGGTGCTGGAAGGCGAAGTCATCAAGAGCGAACTCCAGGGAAACGCAAGTTCGCGCGAACGTCTGGAACGCATCAGCAATGGCCTGCGTGAAGCATTGGGCGCCATGGACGAAGTGCTGTGGGCGGTCAATCCGCGCCGCGACACCGTCACCGACTTCGTCACTTACCTCTGTGAACACGCCCAGAGCTTCCTGAAGCCGGCCCGGATTCAATGCCTGCTCGAAATCCAGCCGCACATGCCGCCCCTCAGCTTCGACCTGCCGCTGCGCCGAAGCTTGCTTCTCGCGGTGAAGGAGGCGATCAACAACGTGGTCAAGCATTCTGGCGCTTCGCGGATGACGCTCCACATCAGCTACGAAGAACCCAACGTGGTGGTTGTGGTTGAAGACAATGGCCGCGGTTTCGAAGACAATCGCGCCGGCGCTGGTCGGAATGGTCTGGCGAACATGGTTCAGCGCATGACGGAAGTGGGCGGCGAATGCCACGTCAGCAGCGAGCCGGGAAGCGGCTGCCGCATTGAATTTAGAATGCCGCCGACGCGTCGGCGTCCGCGCTTTTCCTGGCTGTTCCGCGCCGCGCGTAACCGGCGGCGACCGCCGTCGGCAGACTCCAGTTCGCAGGCCGCCGACCGTTGTTGCGCCGATCCCAACGAAGCTCCTGAGCAACCGTGATCACCGAATGAATTCAGCAAAGCCTGGCCACATCACCATTGCCATCGTCGAAGATCAACCCGACGTGCGGGAGAACTGGTGCCGGTTGATCAACGGATTTCCGGAGTTCCGCTGCGTCTGCACCTGCGTTTCGGCGGAGGAAGCGTTGCGGACGATTCCTGCGCATCGGCCTGACATCGTGCTGATGGACATCTTCCTGCCGCGCATGTCCGGCATCGAATGCACCGCGAAGCTGAAGGATATTCTGCCGCAAACACGCGTCATCATTCTCACGGCGATGAACGACAAGGAACTGATCTTCCTCGCGCTCGAGGCCGGGGCGGATGGTTATCTGCTCAAGCGCACCATGCCGGCCGATCTGCACAGCGCGTTGAAGGAAGTCAGCACCGGCGGTTCGCCCATGAGCAGCGAGATTGCGCGCATGGTCGTGGAATCGTTTCATCGCAAGGCGAAGGCCAAGAAGGAGAACGTGGGATTGTCCGCACGCGAAGAACAAATCCTCGTGCTCCTCTCGAAAGGATATTCGAACAAGGCGATTGCCGATCAGTTGAACCTCAGCGTCGAGACGATTTACAGTCATCTCAAGCGCGTTTACGAAAAGCTCCATGTCCATTCGCGGACGGAGGCGGTGCTTCGTTACCTGGATTCCCAAAGGAAGCCGTAGGCGGCGTCCTGCGGAAACGTTTAGAGCCTGACTGAAAAATGGAGCGCGGCTGTGTCGGAGATCAGCCGCAGCACGTGAATGATTCA
>CAMLLE010000345.1 GCA_946480555.1 uncultured Verrucomicrobia subdivision 3 bacterium | reverse complement strand
TGCGGAGGCGGAGGGAGTTCAGGCGCACGTCACGCCTCCTCGGCCCGCTGCACGGCGCGGAAATCGAAACCTACAACGATCATCGCATGGCGATGTGCTTTGCGATTCTGGGATTGAAAGTTCCCGGCATAAAAATTAAAAACCCGGCCTGCGTGAAGAAGACGTTCCCCAACTTCTTCCAGAAACTTGCCGCCGTTCCCCCGAAAGGACTCGGCGCCACCATTCTGGATGCGACCGGGCGCGTCCTGTCTCACGAGGATTTGTTCGCGGATTAATCTCGTTCTCGTAATCGTCCTTCGTCCTTCGTCCTTCGATTCGTTGTTCGAGGACGAGGACGACGACGAGCACGATTCCAAATTTTGAAAAACAACATTGTCATCGCCATTGACGGCACCAGCGCCAGCGGCAAGAGCACGAACGCCAAGCTCATCGCCCAGACGCTCGGATTTGTTTACGTGGATACCGGCGCGATGTATCGCACGCTCGCCTGGTATTGCCTGCAGCAGCGCATCGACGTGAACGACGAAAAAGCCGTCGCGACCGCGTGCCGCAAATGGAAGACGCGCATGGAATGCGTCGATGTGGGCGGCTATCGCGCGGCCCGGCTGCTTGTGGACGGTTACTTCCCTGAGAAGGAAATTCGCACACCGGAAACGGCTGCCGCGGTGGCACACGTGGCGGCGGTCCCGAAAGTCCGGGATTGGATGAAGAAGGCGCAGCGCGATTGCATCCGGTTTGGCAGTCTCGTGATGGAGGGGCGCGACATTGGAACGAATGTGTTTCCAGAAACGGATTTCAAATATTATCTCGACGCCGGCCTGGCCGAACGTTCGCGTCGCCGCGCTGCCGATGGTGTCCAGGAAAACCTCGCTGCACGGGATCAGCGCGACAGCCAGCGCGCGGCCGCGCCGCTGATGATTGCGCTGGGCGCGAAAGTGATCGACAACTCCGGCCAGACACCGACGGAGACGAGCGGCTTGATCATCGAAGATGTGAAGCGGCGCATGGCGGAGCGATGAATACGGTTTACTACCTCGGCTGGTCGTTTTTCCGGCTGGTTTACTCCACGTATTTCCGGTGGCGCGTGTTCAATCCCGAACGCGTGCCGCTCACCGGTCCGGTCATTCTCGCCGCTAACCACGCCAGCTTCATCGATCCGCCGCTGGTTGGATCGGGAATTCATCGCGGGATCAATTATCTGGCGCGCGAAAGCCTGTTTCGCTTTCCCGGTATCGGCTGGCTGTTGAGAAATTGGAATGCGGTTCCTGTCGATCGCGAAGGTGGTGGCGCGAAAGGGTTGAAGGCAATTCTGGATCGTCTGCTCGCAGGCGGCGCAATCATTCTTTTCCCGGAAGGAACACGAACGAAGAATGGAAAACTCCAACCGGCGCGCTCAGGCATCGGGCTGACGGTGATCAAGTCCAATGCCGTTGTGATTCCGGTGCGCGTATTTGGAACCTTCGAAGCTTATGGCCGTCACATGAAGCTGCCGCTGCCGAAACCCATCGCCGTGAAGTACGGCCGGCCGATGATGTTCGAAAAGCTGCGCGCTGAAGCGAAGGTCTGTTCCAGGGACCGTCTCAAGGAAATTTACCAGGAAGTGGCTGATCAATTGATGGCTGAGATTGCGAAGCTGGAACCGTGCGACGACAAGGAACGGTTTCCCTGACGAGTGTAGAGGCGGTGGTTTGTGCCGTCGGGACTTCGAAATCACAACGCAGCCCGAAGAACTTCCGCCAGCTCCGATTGCGTAAGCGCGATGGGATTCGCCTTCATGCTGCTCGCTTGCGCGGCCTTCTGGCAAAGTTCAGCCGTGTTTTCATCGGCGAGACCATACTCAGCCAGGCCCGGGATTTTCAAATCGCGCACGAGAGCTGCAACCCATTCGATTCCGTCGTCGAGAGATGCACTGCGATTTCCGGTAAGCAGCCGGGCAACTTCTTTATAACGGCTGAGCGCAGGGTGATTCGGCGCGCGCTCCGCCAAAGCCCGGCAGTTTATTTGCATCGCGTGTGGTAGCAACGCGGCGCAAACGGATCCGTGAGGCGCTGGGAACATGCCGCCAATCGGCGCGGCGAAACCATGAACTGCTCCCAGTCCAGCGTTTGCCAGTGCCAATCCGCCAAACAGGCTCGCAATCGCCATGTCCTCACGGGCTTGCCCGTCGCTGCCGTTCTCAAATGCACGTCGAAGCGAACGCGCGGCTCGACGCAGCCCTTCGACGCAAAGCGCATCCGTCATCGGATTTGCCCGTGAGCAGACAAAGGGTTCAATCAGTTGCGTCAATGCATCCAGGCCGGTCGCGGCCGTGATCGCTGCCGGCAGGTCACAGGTCAATTGCGGATCAACCAACGCCAATCGCGGCAGCATCAGGGAGCTGCGCAAGCTGACTTTCACCCGGTGCGCAGGCGACGCGAGAACAGCATTGCGGGTGACCTCAGCACCTGTGCCAGCCGTGGTGGGAATGGCGATGAACGAAGCAGGCGCTTGCTCCAATGGCTGGGCGCGGCCGATCACTTCCAGGTAATCCAGGAGCGCGCCGCGGTTGGTAATGAGCGCTGCGATGGCTTTGCCCGTATCGATTGCGCTGCCGCCGCCGAAACTGATGACCATGTCGCAGTTCTCGGCGCGGGCCAGTGCCGAACCACTTTCAACCGTCTCCAATTTCGGCTCGCCTGAAACCCGGAAGACAATCGTTTCAATACTGTTCGCGCGAAGCAGCCTCAGCAGCGTTTCGGCCCGGCTCGGATTCTGGCCAGTGACGACCAGCGCACGGCTGCCAAAGTTTCGGGCGACACCGCCAATCTGACTGAGCGTGCCATTGCCGAAAATGATCCGCGTCGCCGTGGCGAATTCAAAGGATGGATTCATGAATGCGAAACGATTCTCTTGTGCCACGAATGGAAGTGGACGGAGTAGTTTTCAGTCTTAAGTTGAGCCGTTTCCTATCCGGCATATACCGTTGGCGAGTTGCCCGTTCCACCCGGATTTCAGCTGCACGGTTTGCTGAGAACTGAAAGCAATTTTCCGTGTTTTATCTGTGTTTCATTTGTGGCCACGCCTCGGGTCACCATCCCGAATCGTCTGGAAACAGATTGGTGAACCTCACGCTGGAGCGTGGCTCGGCCATCATGGGTGCGACGGTGTCCCGCCATTTTTCGTAGTGCGCCGTGGCTTTGTGCGCGGTGGTTGCTTCAGCGCTGCGATAGACTTCCACCAGCACGAAGCGCGTTGGATCGTCCTGCTGCTGGAGGACATCGAAGCGCGCGATGCCGGCTTCCTTTATGCTTTCCTGCGCGTTGGTGAGCGACGCGGCTTTGAACGCGCCAACATATTCCGGCTTCACGTGAACATGAACATGAACGATGAGCATGGCGGGAAGGTGTTGTCTCGCGGGGCGGAGCTCAAATCGAAAATCGTGCGAGTGCGGCGTTCAACGCGGCTGGCCGCGGCGCTCCTCATCGGCGCAACATCTGGCAACCGTACAAACCTCCGGCTGTTTTCCTCGGGTACGCCTGAAACACCACGGTCACGTTCGTCCTTCCACGCGTCAATATTTCCGGGAGATCGTATTCGACATCGAAGAACCTGCCGGGGTCGTTGAACTGCAGCGTTTGTGTGGCGAGCGTGGTTTCATTCACCAGCACGTCAAACCGCCGCCGGCCGCTGTCGTTCCCCCAATAGGTGCAACGCAGGGTCATCGGCTGTGACGGATCAACTCTCATCACGTAGCTGATGAATCCGCCGTTCACGGCGTCGCGCACGCTGCGTTCCATGTATTCGCCTGATTGCGTAAAGCGGCCTTTCAGATCGTGCTCAAACTCGGAAACCGGATCGCCGATCTTCACCTCATCCACACGACGGCTGGCGAGCATTTCTGTGGTGTTGGTTGAACTCGCGGCGGCAATGAGCTGCCGGCCTTGTTTCGGTTTAAGAACGAAGAAACCAACCGTCAGATATCCGATGGATAGAAACAGGAAGGTGTAGCCAAGAACGAGTCCCCCGGCGGCAAGGCCATGTCCACGCATGGCCGGCTGGCGCTTCAATCGTGCCTTCGCCATGTGTCCCAGAATAATCCCGGGAACGCTGCCAATCCCCAGCGCGAGCGCACAAACAAATGAAAGCAACGCGTGCGTGGAAAGATTCCCAGGTTCTGAAACAGAATCTGAAGCTTCTGCGGATTTCGCACGCTTCGCGGCGGGTGCTGGCACGGTGAGCTTCCGCTGGCACGCCGGGCAGGAGATCTCGCAGCCGCGATAATTCGCGTCGCCGGAAATCCGCTGGCCGCAGTGTGGACAGGCAAATCGGAACTCGCTCATGTCAGTAGGCCCTCGTTATCACGAGCATTTCGACGGGCAAATTGGTTTCAACCAATTCTAGCCCGAGTTGCTCGGGAAGAATCTTTCGAAAGTGCTCGGCCGGATTGGAAATTTGAACGCCAGCCACGCGCATCGATTGAAATCGGGGAAAAGTGAAGTCGAAGTTTCCTTCCAGTCCGGACTGATTCAAAACGGGGCGGTTCACCCAGTTTTCGATGTGCTGCGCCAGGAAGTGAAGCTGGCGCTCAAGCGCGGCGGCAACCTGCTGATCCCCTCCTTCGCCGTCGAGCGCACGCAGGAGCTGCTGCTCGATCTGGCGGCGCTGATCGATAGCGGGCA
>CAMLLE010000344.1 GCA_946480555.1 uncultured Verrucomicrobia subdivision 3 bacterium | reverse complement strand
CTGAACTTCAACGCGCCGTCGCAGTCCTGTTCCTTCTTCTCATGGCTTTCCAAGGCCGCGCTGAAATCAACCTTCCCAAGATCCTCGGCGATCACATGGTTCTCCAGCGCGGTAGTGATGCACCGATCTGGGGCAAGGCTGCGCCGGGGGAGGAAGTTTCCATTCGTGGCAACTGGTCAAAGCGAGCACAGACAACTTGTGCCGACAAACACGGGAACTGGGCGGTAAAGCTCGCCCTGCCAGCGGATGCGGGGCCACATGAGATCACGATTAGTGGCAAGAACAGAATTGTTCTGCGGGACGTGGTCATTGGCGAGGTCTGGGTTTGCGCCGGCCAGTCAAATATGGAAATGCCGGTGGGAAACGTTGGTCCGGGTTATGAAGGTGCAGAGAACTGGCAGGAAGAACTCAAGACTGCTGACTCACTGCCGGGTATTCGCTTCTTTACGGTTCCAAACCGCCATAGCCTGTCGCCGCAATCTGATTGCGACGGTGAATGGGCTGTATGCAACGGGGAAACGGCTCGCACGTTCAGCGCCGCCGGATTTTTCTTCGGCCGGGAGCTGCATCAGAAATTCAAGGTTCCAATTGGCCTCATTTCCGCCGACTACGGCGGCACGGTGGCGGAAGCGTGGGTCAGCGAAGAAACGATCCGGCAATTTCCGGGTTTCGCGCAGCACCTCGCGACCGTTTCAAATGCTCGCGATCATGCAGAGGAGCAAGCCGCCAGGCGCGCGGCGGCGTGGGCGGATTGGCTGGGAAATGTTGAAGCCGCCGGTAGTGGTTCCAACTGCATCAGGACTGACTTCGATGACTCCGCTTGGACCAGAATTTCCAAGCTCGAACCCTGGCGCGGTGAACTGGCGCAGTTCGATGGGTTTGTCTGGCAGCGCACAACGATAACCGTGTCGGAAGAATGGGCAGAGCGTTCCTGCGTGCTCGAACTTGGCGTGATCGATGACATGGATTTCACCTACGTGAATGGAGTCAAGATTGGCCAGACGATCGGCGAGCAGACCTGGAGCACGCCCCGGTCTTATCCGCTTCCGAAAGGAGCTCTGAAGCCGGGAACAAATGTAATCGCCATTCGCGTGCTGGACACCGGCGGTGAAGGTGGAATCACCGGTCCGGCGCGGCTCCGCGCAATCGATGGAACCTCCGAAATTGCGCTGGATCAAAACTGGCGGATGAAGACGGACATCCCTTTGAGTGATTTGCCGCGCCTTGAGCTGGACGCAACGGTCACGCCAAACACGGCCACCGTTTTGTTCAACGGGATGATTGCCCCTATCATTCCTTACGGCATTCGCGGGGCGATCTGGTATCAAGGTGAAAGCAACATTGGCCGCGACCAGCAGTATCGTCGGCTCTTCCCGGCGCTGATCGCGGATTGGCGGCGGCATTGGGGCAGGGGCAGATTTCCGTTCTACTACACACAGATCGCGCCGTTTCGTTATCCGAATCCAGGCATGGCCGCCGCCCTCCGCGACGCGCAACGGCTTTCGCTGAATACGCCAAACACTGGAATGGCTGTGACGATGGACAGCGACAGCAACAATCTTCATCCCCACACCAAACAAGCGGTCGGTCACCGGCTCGCGCTCTGGGCTCTGGCGAAGACCTATGGTGTGCGCGATCTGGTCCATTCGGGGCCGCTTTACCGGTCCATGAAAGTGAAAGGCCAGCACGCGCGACTCTATTTTGATCACACAGGAAGCGGGCTGGTCGCCAAGGGCAAATCGCTGGAGCACTTCGAAATCGCCGGCGCGGATGGAAAATTTCTGCCGGCCGAGGCACGGCTCGAAGGAAAAACAATCGTTGTCTGGAGCGAAGCTGTATTACAGCCGATCGCGGTGCGCTACGCTTGGGGCGATGCCGATGAATCTTCGTTTGGCAACCGAGAGGGATTGCCCGCTTCCTCGTTTAGAACAGATGCGCCAAAGGACTGAAAGCGGATGCAGGACCGCGCCCTGCAGCTTCTCTGGCTTTTTTCAATAACCGGAGGTTTACCGAACCTTCTCGGCATCCCAGCGGGGTGGATTCGTTTCCAAATCCGCGGCACGCGCAATGCGTTTCCATTGTGGATCGTTTTCAAACGCTCTTCGGTAGCATTCCAACCGGGTGAGCTTGCTGGCAGCGGCATCATCGGCGATGACGACGCAGTCGGGGTGCAGCTGCAAGGCCGTGGCTGAAATCATGCTCGTGATCGGGCCTTCGATTGCTTGGGCGAGAATCGATGCCTTGCTCTTGCCGGTCGCCAAAAGCACGCAGCGGCGGCTTTCCAATATCGTTCCAACACCCATGGTGATTGCCAGCCGCGGCATGAACTCGGGTCCGCCGAAAATATGCGCATTTTGCCGGATTGTTTCCGGCGCGAGCGTCACGGCGCGCGTGCAGGACTTGAACGATGACAACGGCTCATTGAATCCCAGATGCCCGTTGCTGCCAATGCCCAGCAACTGAAGATCAATTCCCCCCGCTTCATGGATGCGCTGTTCGTATCGGGCGCATTCGCCTTCCAGGTCGGCCGCCATTCCGTCCGGCAGATGCGTGTTCGCGAGGTCAATGTTCACCTTTTCGAACAGGTGGTGGTTCATGTAATGCCGGTACGAGTTCGGGTGCGTCGCGGAGATCCCGAGATACTCATCCAGGTTGAAGGTGACACACGCGGAGAAGTCGAGTTCTTCGTGAACGTGCATGTTCGCAAGCCGCGCATAGACCGCTTCCATGGTGCGCCCAGTCGCAAGTCCGAGAACTGAATTCGGTTTCGTGCGCAGCTGCTCGGCAATGACGCGAGCGGCAAACTCAGCGGCGGCGCGGGCATTGGGTTTCAGGATGACTTGCATGACCGATTTGGAACAGCGGGATGCCCGCGATTCATTGCTGTGAACGTAGTTCAGAGCAGCGCCCAAAACATCCCCCTAATTCGGGGGTTGCCGCCACAACGCCCTTCCGGGCAGCTTTGGCGCGAACAGGACGCATCATCATGAATCCCTATCACGAATTTGCCGCCACTTTCGCCGAGCTTGTGTCCAGGGGAAAATCACTTCCGTTGGGCGGCTTCGCTCCGCACGGCAAACCGGCGCCGGCTCCCGACGCCCCAGCTGCTCTGGTTTTTTCGCCGCACCCGGATGACGAATGCATCATTGGCGGGCTGGCGCTTCGATTGATGCGCGAGACCGGCATGAGGATCGTCAATGTGGCGGTAACGCAGGGCAGCAATCGCGAACGCCAGCAGCCGCGCCTGGTTGAGCTGCGCAATGCCTGTGAATGGCTCGGGTTCGAACTTGAGCAGACTGCGCCGAACGGTTTGGAAAAGGTGAATGCCAGGACTCGAACGGACGATCCCGAGCATTGGGCCGCAGCCGTCCAGGTGATCGCTGCCACGCTTGCGCGGCATCAGCCCCGCGCGATTTTCTATCCGCATGCTCAAGACTGGAACAGCACGCACATCGGCACGCATCTGCTCGTCATGGACGCCTTGAAAACGCTGCCGCGTTCGTTCGAATGCGTCCTCATCGAAACGGAGTTCTGGGCTGCGATGCCCGCGCCGAACCTGATGGTGGAGCTGAGCATTGAGGACGTCTCCGAACTGCTGGCGGCACTTTCGTTCCATGTGGAGGAAGTGCGGCGCAATCCGTATCACCTGCGGCTGCCAGCGTGGTTGCAGGACAACGTGCGGCGCGGCGCGGAGCTCGTCGGCGGCCAGGGAGGCACAGCGCCCGACTTCTCTTACGCAACGCTGTACCGCGTGCGCCAGTGGCGGCAACAATCCGTTCACGACACGCCGCTGAAGACAGCGGTTCTCTCCGCGCAAACCGACCTGGCTTCCGCAGGGCTTCTGTAGCGCAGCCGTCCCGGCTGCGAGTCATGGCAGCGTCTCGCTGCCAGTTCCGCGGGGCCGCAATTGCCCCGGGACGGTGCTTCCACCCGCAGGCGCGGGCGCCTTGCGCTACGGTTGCGCCGGCGTTACGAGGCGGTAGAAGCGCTGCGAATCTCCGGGCACGTTGTTTGTGATTGCGATCACCCGATTCGTCGGTTCCGCCGCGATGTCCATCGCCTTCAGCCATTGCGCCTCTGCGAGCGACCACTTGTAGAGCAGGCTGTAAGTGCGGTTGGAGGCCGCGGTGAAATTCAGGTTCACGCTGCCGCCCACTGCATTCACCAGCTCAAACCTCAGCACGTTGGCCGCGTTGTTCGGGTGCGTGCCCGCGGCAAATTCCTGCGCGTTCGTCAATCCGTCTCCGTCCGGATCCGCGTTCGCATCGGGAATGAAAACGAACGTCCCGTTCTCCTGTTCCCACGCGTCCGGCAAACCGTCGTTGTCGGAATCTCCGGCGCCGGGCGCCTGTCCGGGAGTCGGCGCCGCGGCAATCCAGTTCAACGGCTCGTTTCCGAATCCAGATGCCGGGACGCGTTGCAGCGACATGCCGCTGCCATCCGCCGCCGGTGGCCATGGATCACGATCATTATAGCGCACGGCGTCGACCGTCACATACGGCACGCCGTTCGTGTTCGGTGCGTCCGGCGCCTGCAATTCCAGGTTCTCGCCGCTGTCCTGCAACTGCCCGATCCATGGCCCAAAGATCATCACGTTCGTTGGCACATTGTAATGCGCACGGAAGGTCGTTGGATTCGTCGCCACCACGAGCAAGGTGCCCGCAATGGCA
>CAMLLE010000343.1 GCA_946480555.1 uncultured Verrucomicrobia subdivision 3 bacterium | reverse complement strand
TGCGCCAGCGGTCGAACGCCGGGTTCGGGCTCAGTGTCGATGCCCAAGGTGTGCTGCATGGTTTCAAGAGAAATGCCTTTGGTTTCGGGAACCAGGAATTTCACCCATGCCAGTTGCAGCACCATCATGCCGCAGAAAAAGAGAAACACATAGCCAGGCGCGAACGACGCAACCATCTTCGGGAAGAACGTCGTCAGCAGCGCCGCGAAAATCCAGTGCGTGAAACTGCCCAGAGCCTGGCCTCCCGCTCGATGCCGATTCGGAAACACTTCCGAGATCAACACCCAGATGACGGTCCCCTGCCCGATCGCATGCGCCGCGATGAACGCGAAAATACACACCGGTACGATCGCATAGTGCTGGGTGAAGAACGCCCATGCCGTCAACCCAAGCGAAATGATGTAACCAAAGGAACCGATGTAGAGCAGCGTGCGCCGCCCCAGGCGATCGATCAGCCACAAGCCCACGAACGTGAAGACGAGATTCGTCACGCCAATGCCAATGGATTGCAGCATGGCCGCCTTCTCGCCCAATCCCGTCATCTCAAAAATGCGCGGTGCGAAATAGAGTACGGCGTTGATGCCCGAGAGCTGATTGAAGAACGCGACCAGGAACGCGAGCATGATGGGCACACGCAACCGCCAGTTCCAGAATCCGGTCACCGCGGATTTTTCAGAACGCGATGCAGCCAGTATCTCGTCCGCATGAGCCGACAAACGCGCCTCCGACATCTCCGGTTCTATGAGTTTGAGCACGGCAAGACCGGCCGCGCGATCACCCTTGCGGCCAATCAACCAGCGTGGACTTTCCGGCAGGCCGAAGCACATGACGGCGTAGATGACGGATGGAATTGCCGCTATGCCCAGCATCCATCGCCAGGCATGCTCGCCGCCGTACCTGGCGAGGACTGCATTCGACACAAAGGACACGACGATGCCGAAGACGATGTTGAACTGGAACATGCCGGCGAGCCGGCCGCGATACGCCGGAGGCGCGATCTCCGCAATATAGAGCGGTGAGGCAACCGTGGAGATGCCAATGCCGAGCCCGCCAATGAATCGCGCGGCAACAAACACGCCAACGTTGTCGGCGAAGCCGCATCCCAGCGCTGAGAAAATATAAAGCAAGCCGATGAACAGCAGCGTGCGCTTGCGACCAAACCGATCCGTTGGCCACCCGCCAATCAGCGAACCCAGCACGGTTCCGTAGAGGGCCGAGCCCATGACCAGTCCGTGCATTTCGGGACTCAGGCCCCAGAGTTTTTGAATCGTCTGCTCGGCGCCCGATATGACCACGGTGTCGAAGCCGAAAAGGAATCCTGCGAGAGCAGAGATGATGGACCAGAGAAAAATCTGCTTTTTCATGAATCTATTCGATGTCAGACGCTCTGTTTGTTGCAGGCAAGAACGCCGTGGTTTTTCTTTGAATGCTCATTTGCTTGTTTCAACGCATCTGACTGAACTGCCCACCTGCGCCATTTCGAGTTCCCAACTTTTCGGCGTAGCTGTCGTCAAGCTTCAGCACAGCCCGCTGCCTGATATCGCGCGATGAAGCTCCGATCTGCATTTCGTAAAGACCCGCGCGGGCTTTCCACTGTTTTCCTGATTCGTCGAAGTACGCCAGGTCCCTGCCCGCAATCTTGAATGCCACGGTCTTGCTCTCGCCCGGCTGCAAGGCCACCTTCGCAAAACTCTTCAATTCACGCACCGGTTTATCAATCTCAGGACGCGGATCGTGGATGTAGAGTTGCACTACTTCTGCACCAGCCCGCTTTCCGGTGTTGGTTATTTTCACGTTGGCTGTGACGCTGCCGTCCGGCTGCATCTCAGTCTGGGACAGCTTGATCTGTTGGTAGCGGAAAGTCGCGTAGGACAGACCGTGCCCGAATGGAAACAGCGGCTGAATCCCAGCTTTGTCAAAATGCCGGTAGCCGACATAAATTCCTTCCTCGTAGCGAACCTGGTGATTCTGTCCGGGGAAATTGGCGGCATCGGGATAATCGAACCGATTGGCAGCCAACGTTTCCGTCAGTTTGCCTGACGGATTTATATCGCCGAACAAAATCGCCGCCAATGCCGCGCCGCCTTCCTGGCCCGGGAACCAGGTTTCAATTACCGCGGGCACAGCTTTGACCCACTCGTTCATGGCCACCGGGGCACCGTTATTCAACACCACGATCGTGCGCTTGTTCGCTGTCGCAACGGCTCGGATGAGTTCCCCCTGCAAATAGGGCAGCTCCATCGAAGGGCGGTCTCTTCCTTCGATCTCTTCCCGCCAGGTGGAAACCGCCACAATCGCAACATCCGCTTTTTTCGCCGCAGCTACCGCCTCTGCAAAGGGTGATTGCTGAAGCCGCCGCCAATGGAGCCGGCCCACGTAATGGCCTCCACCTTGAAAATATTCGACACGCAGATCGTAGGCTTTTCCGGCCTGCAATTTAACCTCTCCTGAAACGGGCGTTTCCGGACCTGCGACCCAATGATCGATCAACCGTTTTCCATCCAGGAAAACGCGAAAGCCATCGTCACCGCTGAAAGTGAATGTGTAATCGCCGTCCTCAGGAGCCGTGAGTTGAGCCGTCCAACGGATGCTGAAATCGGTGTTCGGAAAATCCGGAGCTGGCAAGGTCGGATTCTCGATTTCAATCGCCGATTCCACCCGCTTCAGCGCAGGTTCGCCCTGAAGATCCCGGTTCGTGAAATACTCGGCCTGGAATCCGTTCGTGTTCGGATTCCCGGGCGGCGTGACGGCTGAAACCGGCAGAGGCTCGCTTGCCAGTTCGGTTGGAACGTAAGTCACCGCTATTCCGCGTGCCCCGGTTTTGATGCCCTCCAGAAATTCCACCTTGTGAAGCGGTTTAACTTCGGGACTGCCCAGCGCGCCGAACTGAAGATGCGTCGCAGCCTGGCCAATCACCGCAATGGAACGAACGCGCCGGTCGTTCAGCGGCAGCAGATCGCGGTCGTTTTTCAGAAGGACGATTCCCTGTTCCGCGGCTTCCCGCGCCAGCTGCCGGTGAGCGTGAGAATTCACCTGTCCAGGTTCGCGATTCATCGGCCCGTCCAGCAACCCCACGCGAATGACTGTTCGCAAAATCCGGCGCACTGAATCGTCCACCGCTGCCTGGGTAACGGAGCCTTGCGCGAGGGCGGCCTTCAGCTTCGGAAGGCTCATATGTTCCCCCGCCGGCATCTCCAGGTCATTTCCCGCCTGCACCGCGGTGGTTTCGTGAACGCCTCCCCAATCCGACATCACCATCCCATCGAATCCCCATTCGTTTTTCAACACGTCGGTCAGCAGATAACGATTTGCGCTGGCGTGATGGCCGTTGACCAAATTGTAGGAACTCATCACGGTCCAAACCCCGGCTTCCTGCACGCCCGCCTGGAATGCCGGGAGATAGATTTCGCGCAACGCCCGCTCGCTGACCACAGCGTTCACATCATTCCGATCCGTTTCCTGATTGTTGCAGGCAAAATGTTTGAGGCAGGCCGCGACTCCCGCGCTTTGCATGCCTTGGATATAAGCCACCCCCAGTCGCGCGGAGAGATACGGGTCTTCGCTGAAATATTCCCCGTTGCGTCCGCCCAACGGAGAACGTTGGATATTCACCGCTGGCCCCAGGAGGACCTGCGCTCCGGAACCTTTGTTTCGGGCCTCGACACCAATCGCTTCACCGATCCGGCGGAGCAAATGCGTGTCCCAGGTTGAGCCCAGTAAAACGCCGGATGGAAATGCCGTGGCTGGCCCCAAAGTGCTTTGCGAACCGCCGCGAACGCCCTGGCCGGCATCCACCATCGCCATCGCCGGCACGCCGAGCCGGGGAATCGGTTGCGTGGTGAACCCGGTGCCGCCCAACAACGACAGTTTTTCGTCCTGTGTCAGGCGATCGAACAAATCGCCCACTCGCTTTTCCAGAGGCGCTAAGGCTTGTTTGTAGATTGGCGTTTCCTCACCGAAAGCCAGTTCGCGACCGGAGAAACAGATCAGCAAGGGAAGAACGAATAGCGTCGTTTTCATCAATCAAGCTTCAGCATTGCGGCGGGCATTGTTCACGCGCGATTGGCGAGCGGAGGTGTTTTGGTCAACAACCTTCTGGTTTCTGCGGCTCTATTTCAGAATGGTGCTTCGCACTTGCAGCCACTTCAGGTCACCCGAGGCGTCCGGTGTCGTGGGAGCGCCATTGATGGTCGCGGTTTTGTTTTTCGCCAGCAGGTTGGCATCCTTCCAGACTTTGATTTCCGCATGGCCGTCGCCAAACGACAATCCGCAACCGTTGGCGTGCCAGGTGGCAGGATTGTTGATCCACTGGGTGTAATTGGGGCCGCTGACAAAATAGCCATCGTCGATCGTATAGGACGCTTCATCGATGAAGACGAACAGATCCGAGGGCTTCGCGAGGTCGGTGGATTTGCGATAGATCGTCTCGTTCTTTGGAGTGCCCCAGGGAGTGATGGGATTCATCCAGCAGTTCATGGACATGCTGCGGACGGTGGGTTGTCCGAGCACCGTGCGTTGATCCGACGGGCATTTGTAAACCTGAACGTTCTTGCAGTATTCATACATCAGCCCTTTTTCAACGAACCATGAGTCTCCCGCCGAGGAACCGCTATCCACCCGGCCGTACACCCATTGTGAATTGGGCGATCCGGGCTCAACGAATCATCTCGTCCATC
>CAMLLE010000342.1 GCA_946480555.1 uncultured Verrucomicrobia subdivision 3 bacterium | reverse complement strand
TGTCCCAGTCGTCACCGCCGAGATGCGTGTCGCCGTTGGTGGCTTTGACTTCGAACACGCCGTCGCCGATTTCGAGAACGGAAATATCGAAGGTGCCGCCGCCCAGATCGTAAACCGCGATCTTCTCGTCCTTCTTCTTGTCGAGACCGTAAGCGAGCGAAGCCGCCGTCGGTTCGTTGATGATGCGGAGCACTTCGAGGCCCGCGATGCGTCCGGCGTCTTTCGTGGCCTGACGCTGCGAGTCGTTGAAGTAAGCCGGAACGGTAATGACGGCCTGGGTGATTTTTTCGCCAAGACGCGTTTCCGCGTCGGCCTTCAGCTTGGCCAGAATCA
Source organism: uncultured Verrucomicrobia subdivision 3 bacterium (assembly GCA_946480555.1). Next base: position 4,354 of record CAMLLE010000342.1, on the reverse strand, counting down.
TCGCGGAAACTTCAGGCGGCGAGAATTGCTTCGTCTTGCCTTCGACTTCCACTTCCACGGCGCAATCGCCATTCGCGGCCTTCACGACCTTGTAAGGCATGCGTTTGATCTCTTCCTGGACCTCATCGAATTTGCGGCCCATGAAGCGTTTGATGGAGTAAATCGTGTTGCGGGAATTCGTCACCGCCTGACGCTTGGCAGCATCGCCGACCACGCGTTCCCCGTTTTTGGTGAAGGCGACGACGGACGGGGTGGTGCGTTTGCCTTCGGAATTTTCCAGAACGAGCGGCTCGCCGCCTTCCATTACAGCCATGCACGAGTTCGTCGTTCCCAGATCGATGCCTAAAACTTTTGCCATATAAAATTCGCGTTGAACGTTGATTGAACGTTTGTCTGCAAATCTAAATGCAAGCGGGGTGCCAACGCGGTTCAGTTGATTGCATCAAGTTGCGCTTCTATTACTTACGCGGTTTAGTTCCCTTGAGGCGAACCTTAGACTCTGTGCCGCGATGACGCTAAAAATACCTCGCTGACACTATTCGTTGGCGCAGTTTGTCCGCTTGAGCTCGTCCGATTCGAGAGCATTCAAGCAGGGGAACCCATTTCGCGCCGTCATGTCCAATCACACCCTGCGTAAACAGCAAACGGCTTAAAAACGAGTTGGTTTGCCTTCGCGCTTTCCGCACACTCCCCCCGGAAACCTTCAACCGCGGCTGCTTTGAAGCATGAAGTTCAGAGCATGAGAATCATCGTTGACAGCCTGATTAATGAAGACACGTTCGCCGGAACCCGAACTAAAATTGAATCGCGTTTGCGCGACGTGGGCGACATCTGTTGGCGATGACAAATCGATCGTCCATGAGCTCATCAGCCTCGAACAGGCTCTCTGCCACCGCACTCGCCAGCTGAAGAACGCACCATGAACGTTTCGATTAGCTTCAGAGCCTCTATACCCCGGATCCTCCGGTGGAAGGATTTCGTTCTGATTGGCGCTGCGATTGTCTTCACCTCCACCTTGCGGGCTGCCGATACAAATACCGCCTCAGTCCTGCCGACCGAGAAATGGCGCGTGAAGCTGGACCCTTTTGATACCACTCCGGCCATTGGCGCGGACGAAACGCTCTATCTAGGCACCGGCTGGCAGAGGTTCTGCGCCATCAGTTCGAATGGCGTGGTGCTGTGGTCCTTCAAAACCGGGAGTGAAGTCCGCTCCTCGGCCGCAATCGCTGACGACTGCACCATTTATTTCGGCTGCCGCGATCGGAAGCTCTATGCCCTGACGCCGGAAGGCAAACTCAAGTGGACCTTCAAAGCGGGCGGCTGGATTGATTCTTCACCCGCCATTTCTGTGGATGGCACGATTTATTTCGGTTGCTGGGACAAGCATTTCTACGCGCTGAATCCTGACGGCACGTTGAAATGGAAATTCAAAACCGCCGGTGAAATCGATTCCTCCCCGGCCATCGATCGAGCGGGCAACATCTATTTCGGCTCGCACGACAAGAAGTTCTACGCGCTCGGTCCCGCAGGAGAAAAACTCTGGGATTACCAGACCGGCGGCCAGATCATCTCCTCGCCCGCTTTGAACGCTGACGGAACGATCTATTTCACGTCTGTGGACGGTTATTTCTACGCTCTGAATTCTGACGGGACCTTGGCCTGGCGGTTCCATACCGGCGGCGTCACTGAATCGTCACCCGTCATCGGCAGCACCGGCACGATCTACGTTGGAGTGAACAAAACCATTTGCGGCATCAGCCTCGACGGAAAACTGAAGTGGCGCGTGCCGATCTACAGCCCGATGCGGGGCAGCGGCTTCGCGACTAGGGATGGCGATTGCTTGTTCTCTGTGCAGTACAACGATCTGCTGCTTCTCACACCGGATGGCAGAAAGAGGTGGGCTCCGTATCTCGATTCGCCCTTGTTAGCTTCGGCTGTGCTAAGCCCAAGTGGGATGGTGCATGCTGGCGGCCGACATTACGTGATGGTTCAACTCGACGCTTTGGAACGCCCTGCAACCGGGGTTTGGAACAGTTTCCGCGGGAGTTCATGGAACCGAGGCCAGATCGAAGTTGACCCTTTATGAATGTGATCCGCCTCGGATCCAAGCTGCGGGTTGATGCCTGAAACTGAACAGAAAGTCTCGCCCGTGCAGGCTGGCTTTGAGACGTTCCTTGATTTTGGAATGACCTCTCCTATTCTGCGTTGAAATATGCCTTTGTCCGACACGTCCACTACCCCGTCAAAATCCGGTTCGGTTGATCTTAATGGAGCGCATATCCTGGTCACCGGCGGAACCGGCTCGTTCGGAAAGAAATTCGTTGAAACCATCTACCGGCGCTTTCCAAAGGTCGGCCGTGTAGTTGTGTTTTCGCGGGACGAACTGAAGCAGTTCGAAATGGCCCAGCACTATCCCGAAAAGGAATTTCCCACAATCCGCTTCTTCATCGGCGATGTCCGCGACAAAGAACGTTTAAAGCGGGCAATGGAGGGCATCGACACAATCATCCATGCCGCCGCCCTCAAACAGGTGCCTGCGGCGGAGTACAATCCGTTCGAAGCGATCAAGACGAACGTGCTCGGTGCTCAGAACATAATCGATGCCGCAATGGACAGCGGCGTAAAACGCGTCGTCGCCCTCAGCACCGATAAAGCAGCGGCACCGATCAATCTGTACGGAGCGACCAAACTCTGTTCCGACAAGCTGTTTATCGCAGCCAACAACTTCAAAGGGCGTCGCGATCTGAAGCTCTCCGTGGTCCGCTACGGCAATGTCATGGGCAGCCGTGGCAGTGTCATTCCCTTCTTTCTCGAAAAACGCAAGACGGGCGTCCTGCCGATCACCGACGAGCGAATGACCCGCTTCAACATTTCACTGGAAGAGGGGGTCGAGCTGGTTTTCACGGCGTTGCGGGACATGTGGGGCGGGGAGTTGTTCGTTCCCAAAATTCCAAGCTACCGGATCACCGACGTCGCGGAAGCCATCGGACCAAACTGCAAACGTGTCGTGACCGGCATTCGCCCTGGGGAGAAACTCCACGAGGAAATGATCACGGAAACCGATGGTCTGAATACCATCGAGCTGGAACGCCATTTCGTGATTTTGCCTTCGACCAGGACGTGGGACGCCTCGGAATACTGCAAGGTGTTCAACGGAAAAATGCGGGAATACGGCTTTTCCTACAGCAGCGGGGGGAATACAGAATGGCTGAATGTGGAACAAATCCGGGAACTGATCCGCACCCACGTCGATCCCGCCTTCAAGCCGTAAGCCGATGGCCTCGATGCTCCCATACGGACGGCAAACGATTAGTGCCGAAGACGTGGAAGCCGTCTGCGCCGTTTTGCGTTCCGATTTTCTCACCTGCGGCCCCAAGGTTGAGGAGTTTGAACAACGCTTCGCTGAAAAAGTCGGCGCGCTCCACGCTGTTGCGGTGAATAACGCCACGGCGGCTCTGCATCTGGCGATGCTGGTGGCGGGGGTCGGCCCGGACCATCGTGTCATCACGTCGCCAAATACTTTTCTCGCTTCCGCGAATTGCGCAGCCTATGTCGGTGCAACACCGGATTTCGCCGACATTGATCCTGTCAGCTACAACCTTGATCCCGCGGCGTTGGAGCAAGCGTGGAAGCCAGACGTTAAGGCAGTAGTCGCGGTGGATTACGCAGGCCAGCCGTGTGAAATGCCGACCATAGCTGCCATCGCGCGACCGCGCGGAGCCGTTGTCATCGAAGATGCCTGTCATGGCGTGGGCAGCGCCTTCATACACGACCAGAAAACCTGGAAAGTGGGAGGCCATCCCTGGGCAGACATCACTGTCTTCAGTTTTCATCCGGTGAAAACGATGACCACCGGCGAAGGTGGAATGTTGGTGACGAACAACGCGGAATGGGCGGCTAGAGCGCGTCAACTGCGGTCGCACGGGATAGTCCGGGACCCAGCTCGTTTCGTCGGCCTCGATTCAAACTCTCAACCATCCACTTTCCACGATCAACTCTCCGAGCGTGGTCCCTGGTACCACGAGATGCAGGATCTCGGATTCAATTATCGGATCACCGACATTCAATGCGCCTTGGGCCTCTCCCAGCTGGGAAGGCTTGATCAATTTGTGACGCGCCGGAGGGAAATCGTTCGGCGCTACAATGCGGCCTTCGCGGGAATCGAATGGCTCAAAACACCTGGCCTCCGGAACGGCTCGAATCGGGACCTGATTTCCTGGCACCTTTACACGCTTCAATTTGATTTCGAGCGAATCGGCAAAACTCGTTCGGAAGTCATGGCCGAGCTCCGAAACAAACAGGTCGGCACTCAAGTTCTCTACATTCCAGTCCACCTCCAACCGTGGTACCGGCG